>JBAWXO010000432.1:0-2131 GCA_037144035.1 Kiritimatiellales bacterium | reverse complement strand
GGCGTTATGCCGCAAACGATTGAAGCCATCAAGCACGCCAAAGCGGCGAACGTTTGCATCATCGTCGCCATGAACAAAATGGATTTGTACGGCACCAATCCCGACCGCATCAAGCAGCAGCTCAACGAGCATGGCGTGATGGTTGAAGACTGGGGCGGGAACGTCGGCTGTATTCCGGTCAGCGCCACCACCGGCGCGGGCATTGACCAGCTGCTCGAACGCATCACGCTCGAAGCCGAAATGCTCGAACTCCGCGCCAATCCGCACAAGAAAGCCACCGGCTTTGTGATCGAAGCGCAGATGGAGGCTGGCATGGGGCCGACCGCGACGCTACTCGTACGCGACGGTACACTCAAAGTCGGCGACAATGTTCTCTGCGGCGCTCAGTGGGGCCGCATCAAAGCGCTGGTTAACGATCAGGGCAAACAGGTCCGCACAGCGGGCCCCTCGCATGCCGTGAAATGCCTCGGCCTCACCGGAGTCCCCGGTGCGGGCGACGAGTTCTGTATTTGCGCCAGCGCAGGCGAAGCCAGACAGCTCTCAGAAACACTGCTGGCGGATATCAAATCCGCCGACCTCAACCAGACCTCGCGCGGGAAAATCTCGCTCGACGATCTTTTCGGGCTGGCTGGTGCTACCGAAATCAAAGAGCTGAATGTCATCGTTAAATGTGACGTTCAAGGCTCGGTCGAAGCCATCACCCAATCGCTCGCGGCGATCAAGAGCGATAAGGTGAAGCTCAAAATTCTGACTGCCGACGTCGGCAACATCACTACCAACGACATCATGCTCGCCAGCGCCTCCAACGCCATCATCCTTGGCTTCCATATTTCCAAGGAAGCCGGAGTCACAGCGGCGGCGAAAAAAGAAGGCGTTGAAATCCGTCTCTACAGCATTATTTACGAACTGCTCGAAGAAGTGGAAGCCGCCATGTGCGGCCTGCTCGACCCCGAGCTGCGCGAAACCTATCTCGGCAAAGCGGAAATCCGCGCCATCTTCGACATGGGCAAACGCAATAAAGTCGCTGGTTGTATGATCGTTGAAGGCAAAATCACTTCCCGGGCCAGCATCCGCATTAAACGCGGAGCCGAGATTCTTTACAAAGGAACGATCGGCTCGCTCAAACGCTTCCAGGCCGATGCCGCCGAAGTACACAACGGCCAGGAATGCGGTATCCGGCCCGACAACTTCGCCAACTTTCAGGAAGGCGACGTCATCGAGGCCTATACCATCGAAAAAATCGCCCAGAAGCTGTAGGGGAAAAAGATGAAGTATGAAAGATGACAGATGAAAATGGATTCATTCCGTTTTCATAGTTCATAGTTCATAATTCATAATTCAGTCATGTCCAGCGCACGCATCATCCGAGTTAATGAACTGCTCAAACGCGAAATTGCGGTTGATATTCCGCGCCTTTTTGCCAACAGTAATTTTGATACCAGCGCCATCACAGTCACCGCCGTTGAAACCGGATCCGATCTGCGCGATGCCACCGTCTATGTTTCCATTTTCGGCCACGAAGAGAATCGGCAGGGCATGATTAACTTCCTCAACCGGCACCGCGCGGAGATTCAAGCGCGCATGAGCAAGAACGTCATTCTAAAATATACGCCGCGTCTGTATTTCAAACTCGACGATTCCATCGAGAGCGGCGACCGCGTGCTGGATATTCTCTCACATCTTGAAATTCCCGCCGACGAGGACAAACCCGATGCGTAAGCGCAATTTCCTGCCCGACCCCGACGGTATTCTCCTCATCGACAAGCCCTGCGAATGGACCTCGCACGACATCGTCGCCAAAGTCCGCAACCATTTTCAGCTCAACAAGGTCGGCCACGGCGGCACCCTCGACCCCAACGCCACCGGCCTCGTCGTTCTGCTGCTCGGACGCGGCACCCGGGTTTCCGCAAGAATCATGGGCGGCGACAAAACCTACGCGGGCGAAATCCTGCTCGGCGTCGAAACCAACTCGCAGGACACCGACGGCGAAATCACCGCCGAAAACGATCCGTCCGGCGTCACCGAAGAGCGGCTCCGCGCTGAAATGAAAGCTGCCCTTGGCGATCAAATGAAGATGCCGCCGATGGTCTCCGCCATCAAAATGAATGGCGTTCCGCTCTCTAAACTCGCC
>JBAWXO010000431.1:0-2138 GCA_037144035.1 Kiritimatiellales bacterium | reverse complement strand
TGAACCCGTCCCGCTGGTGACCGTCAGCGCATAATAGATATCCACATACGATGCGGTCAGCGTCGTCCTCCCCGCCGTTCCCTGCAGGGCCAGCATTTCTTTGATTTTAGCCTGCATGCGGGCCTTGCGGGCCGCCTCGGCGGGATTATTGATCTGGTCGAACTCCGGTGTTTCGTGAAGATCGACTGCCAGATTGTAAAGATTGGCCGCGTTGCCGTTTTCGTCGGTGGTCAGCTTCCATTTCCCTTCGCGGATAGCGCGGCGCTTGTCGATGACTTCCAGACCTTCGGCCGTGACGGACCGTCCGTGCAGCAGATAGTTGCGCACTTCTTCCTGATTGCCATCCAGCAAAATGGACAGGAAGCTGACACTGTCCAATCCTTGATCCGGGGCCTGAGGCTCTCCAACCAGTTCCGCCAACGTGGCAAACAGATCGTGCACGCCGACCAGCTGATCAGCCCACGTTCCCGGCGGAATACGGGAACCCAGCGGCGTACCGTCGCCCCAGCGGATAATCAACGGAACGCGATGTCCCCCTTCATATATTGTGGACTTGTGGCCGGTCAGGCCATAGTTGGAATCTTGCCCAAATTCAAGCGAGTCGGTGCGTCCGCCGTTATCACTGGTGAAGATGACCAACGTGTTGGTGAGCATCCCGCGCGCTTCGAGCGCGTCCATGATTTTGCCGAAAGAGACATCCACTTCGTACATCATATCCATGTGCGCCGTTCCACCGGTAACGCCTGATATGGGAGTGCCGTCGAACTGGAGCGGCGGAGTCTGCGGTTCATGCACCGCCTGACAGCAGTAATGCATAAAGAACGGCGTGTCCGTTCCATTCACCCGGTTGGTCTGATAATGGCGATCAATGAATTCGATGGCTTTCCGGGTCAGGGTCGGCCCGACCTCATTGCTTAAATAGTCCGGCATGCCGAATCCGTCAAAGTTCTTTTTGATCTCATGAACCCCGTTGGTATTGGGATAGACCCCGCCCACCCAATTCATCAGCTGGTTCGTATCGCCGACGATCCGGTCGGTTTCAAAATAGGCATAGGGGGCATCCTGCATGCCGTCGGGAAGCAGATACGCATAGTTAAACCCGCGGTCAACGGCCGCATTCGTGAGCGGACGGGAGAAATCCATTGTCGTCCAGTCATAGTTGGCCTTTGTGTAAAATGTGTCGTTTGTGTTTTTCGGCCAGGCCAGCGCGCCCAAATGATATTTGCCGAACATGGCTGTATCATAACCCCCTTCTTGAAGCACATTGGCAATGGATTTCTGGCCGCTCAAAAACATGGAATTGCCGTTGAAATTCCAGACACCGCCCTCCTGGCGCCCGCGCCAGGGATAGTTTCCGGAGAGAATGCAGTAGCGGCTCGGAGCGCAGAGCGAGGCCTGAGTGTGGGCATCGCGAAAACTCATGCCCTGCTGCGCCAGCTTTTCGACATGCGGCATGGGGATCAGCGAATTGGTGTTGTAGGATCGGCAGTCGCCCCAGCCCATATCATCTACAAAATAAATCAGAATGTTGGGGCGCGACGGAGGCCGTGCGACGGCCGCTTTGAATATGTTGATATTGACTGTCGCGGTACTGCCGGTCGCGCCTCCGGCATAGACTCTGTAAACGAAGCTGTCTGAACCGGTAAAGCCGTCTGCCGGCATATAACTGAACGCGCCGTTTGTATTGAACGTCAGCGTGCCATGGCTGACACCCGAAACCAGCTCCGCGGAAAGCGGCTTGCCGTCGACGTCGCTGTCGTTAGCCAGCACGCCCGGGGCGGCAACGTTTAAAACATTCTCCTGATATATATCATAAAAGTCCTCGCCCGCAACCGGCACGGAGCTTGAGGGCAGACCGCTTGAAAGCAGGACATTATCAACATTGAAGTGGTCGGCGGCCAGAGTTGATGTTTGCGAAAACCGAATCCCGAATCCGGCCAGTTGTTTCGCCGTCCAGCCGCTGGTATCGATGTCGATGGTGTACGGGCCGGAATAACCCGCCACATCATAGTCAATGTTATTGGTCGCGGCGAGCGCCAGAGAAAAGCTGGTGTTCCATGTGGCTCCGCTGTCGGTGGTGATCGCCACATGATCCACTAAGCCGACCGTTGTGGCGGCAAGCCAACAGTCAAAGGTCA
>JBAWXO010000430.1:0-2140 GCA_037144035.1 Kiritimatiellales bacterium | reverse complement strand
CGCCTTGGAGACGCTAGGCAACATGTTACAGGCGTACAATACGCCTGCTGTACGGGTGCAGACCCTTGCCATCAACAATGCAACGGCAGGAGAAGGTGTGCCCAAGGATTTGGCTCAGCTCGTATCAACGGCGCTGGGAAAAATTCAGGGCCCGATCAAGTTGATTCCCTATGACCCGACTTATGTTTTTACCGAAAAAGAATTGGGCAAGACGCTGGATCGGACGTTGCCTGATCTTCTGGTCAAGGGTGCCATCACGGAATTTGACAAGGATATGCTGGAGAAGAAGTTTGAAGCAGAGGCTGATTATGCGTTGCCAAATGGCCGATCCACTGCCGGAGCGAGTCATGACCGTGGTTCGTCCGGTGGTCAGGTGGCGTTAGATCTGCAGGTTGTAGCCTACCAGACACAGCAAATTATCCCGGGGGTTCAAACATCGAGCAAGATCTGTGTGATGAAGGGCGAAAACAACACGAGTCTGAATCTCGTGATCGAAGGCAATGGCCTTGGCGTGAAGTCGGGGTTTGCCAAGAAGGATGGCATTCACGCCGCCCTCCGGTTGCTGGTTGAAGTTAGTGTTTTGGAGCTGGTCGGCAGGTATTGTGACGTTCCGTACTGGCGGTGTATTGATGGCGCGCCGGTAAATCAGAAAGTGGTGGACGCCTATCGTCTTGGGCTTGAGGACGATCCGAATGCCGTTGCCAGACTCAAGCTTTTTGCCTTCTGTCACGGTGAAAATATAGATCTCCAGCGTACAGATTTAAGCGCTTCTGAAAGAGAGCTTGTGGCCAGACTGAAAGCGAAATACAACGTCACCAGCGACGTAGATCTGATTACGCAGTTATGGCTCAATGTGCCGATCAAGGAAGGCGCGCAACGGTTGAAAAGCTATCGCCGGACCATGGCAAGTTTAGCGGCTGAAGCGGAAAAAATGGCAGCCGCCGCTCCGGCTCCGTCCAAATCCGTTTCCGTAGCTCCGGCATCGGCCGGCGGGGTTCAAGCTCCGGCTCCGGCCGCGGTTGCCGATCCTAAAGCGGCACCGAAGAAATTTGGGAAGCTGACTGATGAAGAGTTTTAGTAATCACTTTTTTACTCCGGCGGTCGCGGGAATCTGGTTTTGGGCGGTCGCGTGCTTTGGCGGCAATCAGGAGTTGGTGGAGCAGAAGACTGCTGAGTTATGCTCCATCAACGAGCAGGTGGCTAAGCAGGCGGCTCCGGGCGGATTGAAAGAAGGCGATGCGGTTGAGATTAAGGCCACGTTGCGCGTGGAGCGGTGTCCGGAAAATGGGCCGGTTGTTCGCGATTTGAAAGTTGGAAACATAAACGTTTCTACGGCATCTGCTGCTGTATCTGCCGAAAGGCTAGTGCCGGTTACCGGGTCTGGAAAAATTCGGGAACCCGACATGGCGGAGAAAAATCCGGCGGCTGGCATGCCGGGCTTTCGTCAGGAAAGTTTGAATGTTCCGGCGAAAAAAATAACACCCGAAGTCAAGAGTCCGTCGCTGGCAGAAAAATAATCATGGCTCCGGTCGTAGAGGCATAAACCGCCACATGGAGAGTAAGCTAAGAGTTTGTCAGGAATGTTTGAATGTGCCGACAGGGAACTAAAAAAGAAAGGATGAGCATGAAGACGAGGAGTTTGATTCGTGGTGTTAGTTTGTTTTTTGGTTTTGTGTCGGCTTCGCCGGCTCGGGCTGGGAACGATAGCTTGATGGCCATTAAACAGGCCGAACTAGTGGCGTGCCGTGCCTTGGTCGAAAGCGTTTATGGCGTGAAGGTGCGCTCCAGCAGCGAAGTTAAGGACTTGGTGAATGGCATTTTTGAAGGCTCTGCCGAAACCAAAACTATGGGGACGTTGCGCGGTTACAAATTGGACAAGGTGTTCGATGAGGAGAAGGGGGTCGCCAAGGTTACAGCGACGATCACACTGAAACAGGTGAGTGAGCTCACCGGCATGAGCTTTCCCAATCCCGATAAGGAAATCCGACGGATCGGGTTCTCCACGATCCGGGTGGAGATGAAGGGGGCAATCAGCGCACTGCGCGCCGCTGAATTGGACGCTTATGGACAATTGGCCGAGCAGATCGTTGGCATGGAAGTGGAAGGGAAAAGTTCCGTTCACAACATGGTTCTTCAGTCG
>JBAWXO010000429.1:0-2142 GCA_037144035.1 Kiritimatiellales bacterium | reverse complement strand
CTGCCCAATCTATCCACCGTCAGACATCTGTAGGTACGCACTTCCGAGAAGAACCCTTTTTCCTGTGAACCCCATGACTATCTCCTTGTTTTTTGTTTTTTCTCCACAGGAGTCCGCCCAAAAAAGGGGCGCGAACTCCAAGCTCATGCCTCTTCAGAGGGACCGCGAAGCCCCAACAGGAAACACAAGACATTGGAGCCGCGCCCACATGGAGCGCGTCTCCGCACGTCTCGCTTCCTGTTCTTGAAAATTCGCGGTTTTCTGAAGAAGCAACACTGCGCGTTAACGCATTAAAATTTGGCCGCTTTCAGCGGCAGTTATCAGTTCATAGTTATCGGTTATTAGTTCCTTTTTTGAAAAGCGATGCTCTTGCACCACGGAGCCGAAAATAATCCCTAAAACGGGTTTTGGATAGCGGTTTCTGGAGAAAAAATGTGAGGGGCTTCTGTGGCTGCGCACGGTGGGAGCGGCTTTCCGGAACCAGCAATCTCTGGAAGAAAGCCATCTCTCGCAAGGCGCGGCGCAAAGCATGCAAATCGGGTTTCCCATTCCGCGTATTCTGCGGGCCGATGATTCGCGGCTTAGCGCCTTGGCGAGAGATCGTCTTTACCCTTCGCGAATAACGGCAGAGACGGCGGAACAATCAGGTGTTCGCTTCGGCAAGAGCGTCAATCACGGGCCGGTTTGCCAGATAGACCGGCAGGTTGATAATCCGGACACCGTCCGTCTCAATTGTCTCAAACGGTGCGGCAGAAACGACCAGTCCAAGCGATTGCTGCGCTGTCCGCAAATACGTCAGTATGTTGCTGTAATGCGACCTTTTCAAAGTGAGAGCCGCTTTGCATTCCACCGGAATCCGGGCGGAGTCTTTTTCCAGAATAAAATCCACTTCCATTCCGTTGTTGCCGCCCTGCTTCCACGTTCCGATTTCGGTGTAGGCTGACAGCCCGTTGAGCAGGTGGATCAACACCGCGTTTTCAAAAACGCCGCCCAGCGGTGTTCTCAGTGCAGGACTGATGGTGTTAATGAGTGAAAGAGGCGGCGCTGCAACAGCGCGGAATCTGTTAATTAGCGCCGGATCGTGCAGATACCGCTTAGGAAGAAAGCCGTCCCGCTCGGGATCGAGGGATTTCACCTCCACTTCCAGCAGCAGATGCCAGGCCTTCATGGCGGAGATCACTTGGCGGGCTTTGTATTTGGTGGTGTCCCAATGGGTGTATTTGGAAGGCGAGCCGACATGATTGGCAACCGCCCGCATGGTCATTCGGAACAGTTCCGGATCATAGGCCTCTTTGCGGGCGAAATCCTCTTCCTGAGTCATAATGATTTCTTCAATAACGCCTTTAAAGTCCTCGCCGCGGCTGGAGGCCAAAACGGCTTCCGGATAACCGCCGACTTGCATATAGCGGTCGAACAGTTCCAGTAGCAGCCGGTGCGCCGACGGTTCGACAGCGTCTGGAACCGTGCGGACAAAAGCCGCCAGATCTTCACCGTGAACACACTGTACAAACTCACTGAAAGAAAACCCGAATAGACAGAGGCTGCGGGTGCGACCGACCGGTAGCCGTATCTCTTCGTCAAAAAGCCGGTTCATCGATGATCCCGTCAAAAGAACCTTCAGCTCCGGCCAGTCCTCCTTAAACGACTTGATGTAACGGGCCAGAGTCCGGCTCTCCTGCGACTCATCAATAAACAGAACAGACCCGTTGGTAATGCCGTAACGCATTTTCAGCAACGACCGGAAATCCGAAAAACTTTTTGTTTCATCCAGTTCGCGGCGGAACAGCCGGTCTTTTTCGAGATCGAAGGAAAAAGAGGGGATGTTCAGATTCTTCAGCGCACAGTTCACCAGATAGGACTTGCCGACCTGCCGTGCGCCTTCAAGTAGAATTATGCGCTGGTCGTCTGACCGGAGCATATCTTCCAAATTGCTCTGCAACAGCCGTTTCATGCAGATAAAATAGGCATTTTTATATTTTCCGCAACTATATTTACCAAAAATTATATTTTTTGGTAAATATATTCTCTAAAAATCAGCCTTCGCGAATAACGGCGGAGACGGCGGCGCAGACTTTTTTGCCGACGGCCTCATGGAACGCGTTGACCTTTTCGTCGGTCAGCGTGCCGGACGGCGAGCGGTAG
>JBAWXO010000428.1:0-2149 GCA_037144035.1 Kiritimatiellales bacterium | reverse complement strand
CGCGTCACCTTGAGAGCAGAAGAGAGCCAAGCCGCCGCCTTCCCGGAAATGGAAATCGGCGGGGTCGGCAGCAAATAATCAAATTTCAAAGAACAATATCCTTCGACAGGAGGCCTCTTACTATAAGGAGGGCAATCAACCGGTGGACGGGAGCAGGATGCCGCGACAAAAAATATCTTCATTTGAAGACCTATGACATGGCGAATCGATCCACCCGGAAGAGGCTCTTCTGCGAACAACCTTTACCCCACTTCACCGCAAAATATCTTATAAATTCTGCCGGACGTGACGCCATAATTCCTGTCATGTTTGTCACCTTTGAAAATCGGCCATTTAACGCTCAGCCTCGACTTCGTCGAAAAACTATAACCTTCAGAACATTGGAATATTGACACCAAATTTATCACAACCTATTGGAAAATAAGAGTTTGTCGTTGGACTACGGAATCACACTACGAAGGAAAGTACTCCGTTGTGTAGCGGAAGACCCGCAGGGTATCCGACCAATAATCTGCCGGCAGACCCGCCTTCCGTTTCAGATGAGCCCAGAAAAGTTCTTTTGACGGTAATTCCTCCCAGACGCTCGGCAGAAACGTTCCGCGCCGGAACCCTTCTTGCAGAATCAGCCCGTCTGTGCCGGGCCGGATCTGGCTCAGCAAATCCTCCTCGGACGAAAACGTCAGCTCTTCTGGCGGAGAAAGCACCGAGATATGAATTTCGAGCTTTTCAAATTCTTTTTTCGTCAGCGGTTCGAAGCGCGGGTCTTCGAACGCAGCCGCACAGGCATTGGCGGCAACATCTTCGGCCAGCGGACGGCAGGCTTCGAGCATGCCGATGCAGCCGCGCAGGTGTCCGCTGATCGTCAGCGTCACAAACGTCGCCCGCTCATCCATCAACTCCGGCGGAACCTCAAAACCCACCCCACCCTTCGGGCACCCCTCCACAGGAGAGGATTTAATTCGCGTCCATTCGCGTTCATTCGCGGTTGAATCTTCCAAGGTTTGGAAAATCGCATCGCGGGCGATCGCAAGCAATAACTGCTGATGTTCCGGTTTCATGACGCCGTCCAACCTACTGTTTTCTTCCATTTAAAGCTAGTCCTGACCGGACAATCTGTTAAAACCCTCGCGCATCAAAAAGGATTCCTATGCGCAACAAGCAAACCAAGATTATCTGCACGCTGGCTGACGACCGGTGTGAACCGGATTTTATCAAACAGCTCATCGAAAGCGGTATGGACGTGGTACGCCTGAATACGGCGCACATGGATATCGCTTCGGCTGAAAAAATTGTCGCGAATGTACGCGCTGTGTCGAACCGCGTTGGCATTCTACTGGACACCAAAGGCCCGGAAGTCCGCACCTGCAATCTGAAAAATCCTCTCCAGATCAAAACCGGCGATCAAATTGAAATCGGTGTGACCCGTACTCCGGAAAACGGATTTCAGGTTTCGTACAGCGGATTTGCGGACGAAGTGCCGCCCGGTAGCCGCGTTCTGATTGACGACGGCCTGATCGCGCTTCTGGTTAACCGGAAGACTTCCGACTCGTTGATCTGCACCGCGCTCAATGACGGTGAGATCAAAAATAAAAAAGGCGTCAACGTGCCGGGCGTTCAGCTTGATCTGCCGACGCTCACCGAAAAAGATGCCGAGTTTATCGACTGGGCCACGCGGAACCCAGTGGATTTCATTGCGCACTCCTTCGTCCGCTGCCGCGAGGACGTGCTGTCCATCCAGGGCATTCTGGATTTGCGCCGCAGCCCGATCAAAATTATCGCTAAAATCGAAAACCACGAAGGCGTGAAGAATCTGGAATCAATCCTCGATGTCGCGTACGGCATCATGGTGGCGCGCGGCGATCTCGGTATTGAAATCCCCGCCGAAGAAGTTCCCGGTGTTCAGAAACAGATGATTAAAACCTGTATCCGGCGGATCAAGCCGGTGATCACGGCCACCCAGATGCTGCAATCAATGGTCGATAATCCTCGCCCCACCCGCGCGGAAGTGAGCGACGTCGCCAACGCCATCTACGACGGCACCGATGCCATCATGCTCAGCGGTGAAACCGCCTACGGCAAATTTCCTCTCGAAGCAGTTCAAATGATGGCGAAAATCGCCAAGACCGTGGAATCGCAGAAAGAATCCCTG
>JBAWXO010000427.1:0-2153 GCA_037144035.1 Kiritimatiellales bacterium | reverse complement strand
CAGGACAACATAACTCTTCCGCAGAACAGCTACACCAACACAACCCCGGACGGCAAAGTTAACCACTATCAGGTCAAAGTCCGGCTGCCGTAAGACGCCCTTGAGCGGCCCCAACCCCCGGCTTTGCGGGGGCAGGGCGCTCTTTCCGGTCTGGTTGTTTGCTTTTAAATGTGTTGAAAATCGTGGAAGGGGTCCGTGCCGGGGTCCGCGAATTTAAACATCATGGCTGCTCTGCCATGAGCCCGTCGATGGCTTTCAGTGAAGCGCTCGACATGCTCACAGATATCATCAAAGGCACGCCGCCTGTGGTTCGCCACCGGATTATCGAGCTGGCATTCAGTATTCGCGGATCCTGTGGCGGATCTCACAGTATCGCTGAGCAGATTCTGTCGATTCCATAACTGAGGTCAAAAACATGAAAAGGTAGCGGCAAGAGTGGCGGCTACTTTCCTTTTTCCCATGGATTCAGCAGGGGAACTCCGCTGGGCTCCATGTCGCTTGTATTCCGTGTCACCACAATAAGTCCGTGAGCGAGCGCCGTGGCGGCAATCAATCCATCTACAACCGGCAGACTCAGCCCCTGCTTCTCCGCATGGGCACAAATCAGACCCCATTGTTCGGCAACTTCAATATCAATGGATAAAATCCGTCCGGCAAACCGTTGCCTCATATCCTGATCAAGCCAGGCCTGAAGGGTCATCTTTTTATGAGAGGGAGGAAATCGGGCAATGCCTTTTTTCAACTCGCCTATAGTAAGCGAGCTTAGAAAATAATTCTCTTCCTCCTGAGCCGATATCCAGTCCAATACAGCGTCCGACGGTTGCTTCCGGGTCAATTCAGAAATCACGCAGGTGTCCAAAAGATATTTCACAGCAAGACCTCTCGCGGAATATCCTTTGATCGGTTGATATGCAAATCAACGCCTGCCAATGGTGATTTTCTGAAAAAATTAATCAGCGAACCCTCTTTTTTAAACATCCGGTGATACTCTTCGCTAGAAAGAATCACTACGCATTCTCGGCCATGGCGGGTAACCGTCTGTGGACCTTCTTTTAAAGCATGATCCACCACACGGCTGAATCCATTTTTTGCATCCTGCAATGCCCATATTGATTTCAAAGCGACCTCCGTTCTGATGACAACAATCTAGCTAGACAGGACAGAATAATCAATTCAATAATTACGCCATTCATCCGGCGCCTAGACATCCTATCTGTTCATTTTCCGCACCCAATGGCTGCCGCTCTGCCATGAGCCCGTCGATGGTGTTGTCCTCGGTCTTCCTGTAGCCGACCTACAGTTTGATTTGATAGCAGACACTGCGTCCGCCGCCGCTCGGTATGAATATCTTCGTGTTGACCAGCTCCTGCAGGTCGCGCGTGGCCGTCGCTTTGGCGGCACCGGTAATCGCGATATATTTTTTCGCAGTCATGCCGCCTTTAGATCCGTCCGGGCCTTCCTTCAACATGCGCCGGATAACTTTGAGTTGCCGTTCGTTGAGCTGACCATGAACCCGGTCGAACAGTTTTGTTTTCTTTAAGGTGAATTCAATTTTTTCTTCCACCTGTTTCTGGGCTCTGATCAGTATATTGGAAAACCAAACGATCCAAGGGGTGATCTCATTAGAACGCTGGCCCTGCTTGAGGGCTTCGTAATAACCGGCCCGATTGGGTTCAATAGTTTGTGAAAGGCTCAGCAGTGCTGGACGTCCAATGCCTTGTGACAGCGCCTTCTCCGCCAGCGCCCGCCCGACTCTGCCGTTTCCATCCTCAAACGGGTGGATGGTTTCAAAGTAGAGATGAGTGATGGCCGCGCGCACCGGTGCCCACCGGATTTCAGTTGATCCTCCCGGGCCGGTATCGTTGAACCATTTGATAAAACGCTTCATTTCATCCGAAACTCTTTCCGAAGGACACGCTTCGAAATGAACGGTTTCGTTTCCGATGGTTCCGGAGACAACCTGCATCGGTTCTTGATGAGTGCGCCACGCGCCGGAGCGTACTTTTTTTGAGCCGCGCATCACCATGGTGTGCCAGTTGAACAGCATTTTTTGACTGAGCGGATTCTTCCACTCATCCCGCAAGCAGATCATCAGCTCTGCAATGCCGGATGCTCGCTGGTCTTTGATCCGTTCTGTGGTGGTATTGAGACCC
>JBAWXO010000426.1:0-2156 GCA_037144035.1 Kiritimatiellales bacterium | reverse complement strand
CTTCCTGAAAAACCATCAAAAGCAGGTGGAACGGGGGTTGCGGGGCATGTCGAACCATGCTATACCTAGTGCCTTCAAGGGTGAAAAAGCCCAATATATGGTGGTTTTTAAGCAAATGGCCAACGAAGACAAAAAACACGTTTACGACGAAAGTAAGATAAAAACCCTCTCGTCTCTGGAGCACATCCGGGCCCGAACCGGGATGTATATTGGTCGTACCGGAAACGGGAACCACTACGACGACGGCATCTACGTTCTGCTCAAAGAAGTGGTCGATAACGCCATCGACGAATTCATCATGGGACACGGTAAGAAGGTCGAGATCGCCATCGAAGAAGATACGGTGAACATTCGCGACTACGGACGCGGCATCCCTCTCGGTAAAGTGGTCGAATGCGTCTCGCGCATCAACACCGGTGCCAAATACAACGATGATGTCTTCCAGTTCAGTGTCGGTCTAAACGGCGTCGGCTCCAAAGCCGTCAACGCGCTCTCCAGCTATTTCGTTGTCCGTTCCCATCGCGCCGGCGAATTTGTCGAGGCCCGTTTCACCCAGGGTGTTCTCGAGGAGGAGGAGAAGGGGAAAGCGAAGCAGGAGGAGAACGGGACTTTTATCAGCTTTTCTCCGGATCCTGAAATTTTCAAAACCTATAAATTCCGCGACGATCACGTGGAGCGGCGCCTGCGTTTCTATTCCTATCTCAACGCCGGACTCTCTCTGATTTTCAACGGGAAGAAAATTGTTTCGGAAGGCGGGCTGCTAGACCTGATCGCGGATGAAAGCGAATTCGAGAAAGTTTATGAGCCATTCCACTATCGCGACAAGATGCTTGAAATCGCCTTCACGCACACCAACCGTTTCAGCGAAGACTACTACTCCTTCGTTAACGGCCAGTTCACCAGTGACGGCGGCACACATCTCAGTGCGTTTCGTGAAGGACTGCTGAAGGCTGTCAATGAATACTCCGACGGCAAGTTCGACGGCGACGATGTGCGCGAAGGAATCCTCGGCGCCATCGCCATTCGTCTCAAAGAACCTATTTTTGAATCGCAGACCAAGAACAAGCTTGGGAATACAGAAATTCGCGCCGACCTCGTCGCTGATATCAAAAAAGCCATTGTTGAAATGCTCCACCGCAATAAGCCTGCGGCCGACCAGCTCATCGACAAAATCAAAGATACCCAGCGTCTGCGCAAAGACCTGCAGGATGTCAAAAAACTGGCCCGCGAGCGCTCCAAAGCGGTTTCGATCCGCGTTCCGCAACTCAAGGACTGTAAACAGCACTTCAGCAAAGAGAAGGGCGTGCACGGCGACACGATGATCTTTATCACCGAGGGGCAGTCTGCGGCCGGTTCGCTGGTCAGCTGTCGCGACGTCAACAAGCAGGCGATCTATACGCTCAAGGGCAAGCCGCTGAACGTCTGGGATCTCAAGCGCGACGCGCTCTATAAAAATGTCGAAATCTACAACCTGATGCGCAGTCTGAACATCGAAGAATCCGCCAACGACCTGCGCTACGGACACGTCGTTCTGGCCACCGACGCCGACGTCGACGGCCTGCACATCCGTAATCTCATGATCACTTTCTTCCTGCGGTTTTTTGAACCGATCGTACGCGGCGGGCACCTCAAAATTCTCGAAACGCCGCTTTTCCGCGCCCGCAACAAAAAAGAGACGATCTACTGCTACTCCGAAAAAGAGCGCGATACCGCGCTTGAAAAACTCGGGCGCGGCGCGGAAGTCACTCGGTTTAAAGGGCTCGGAGAAATTTCGCCTGGCGAATTCAAAGCGTTTATCGGTAAAGAAATGCGGCTGACTCCGGTTGTGGTTGATGAAGATCATTCCATTCCTGAAGTGCTGACCTTCTACATGGGCAAAAACACGCAGGAACGCCGCACCTACATCATGGAAAATCTGATCGTGGACGAAGAAATCCTATGAGCGAAGAACAGGAATTCCTTTTCGGCGAAGTGCCGGACGAAAAAAAGGCCGTGAAAAAATCTGTGGTCAAAAAAACGCCGGTGAGACTGGAAGAAGAGGTTTTGGACGAAACTCCCGTTTCCCCGAAAGGGCAGCGTCAGCGTCTCGCGCTGGATTCCGATCACGGACCTCTTCGCCAGCTGGTCGACTACAATTTTCTGCAGTATGCCTCCTA
>JBAWXO010000425.1:0-2157 GCA_037144035.1 Kiritimatiellales bacterium | reverse complement strand
TCATTATTATGGAACCAAAGAAGGTAGTTGCCGTTTTCACAGCGCCAGACCATGGGACAAGCTCTGGGGTTCTTGATTTTCCTTCCGTTGGCGTATCGTGCAAAATCCGGTTCAGTCCAGGTTTTTCCGCCATCTGGACTGTATGATTCCCCGACATACCCTCCCAGCGTCCGGAAAGCGCAGTAGAGACCATCGTTCCCCAACGACTCAATATTGTGCTCCTCTTGCAGTGTTCCGACCCGGGCAGACACAATTCCATGTTCACCTTCCGGGAGCATTTCCCATTGAATGTCTTTGGCTGCGGAAACAGACAGGATATTGGTGGACTTGAAAATAAAGCCCGCTCCCTGCCGTCCTGAACTGTCCGGTCCGAATTTAGAAAACGAAATATAAACCGTATTGCCGACGACCAAAGGCTGATCAATTCCCCAGGAGTTAAAGCCGTTAAACTCCTTGTTGTGCCAGGTTTTTCGCACCGGCAACGTATAGCGCTCCGACCAGCTCGTTCCACTGTCGTCAGAAAAACGGTAGGTATAATCGAAGCCCGGTCCCTCTCCCGGCAACCGATTCAAATTGTAGAAACAATAAATGCGACCGGAGGGTGTTTTAAGAATCGTCCCCCAAGACGGCTGTCGATTCTCCTGCGGCGGTTCAAGGACGCACGTCTTCACCCAGGTCTTTCCGGCATCCGTACTACGCATAATTTGCATGCGTCGATCCGCTGAGTTCTCCTGACCATCCGATGCCGTAACAATGGCAAGCCAGTCTTTATCCGCCACCTTAGTAATGTACGGTTGATCCGCATACGAACTATCAAGCATCAACGTTCCATTGTGAAAAAATCGAGGGTCGGTTGAGGTCACTTCCGGCTCATCAGCAACCGGAATATTATATTTCACCGACAGATAGCTGTGAACCGTTTTAACTTCCTCCGCACTAAGAGCACGCCCGTAAACGATCACCTCAGCGATGCCGCCACAGTAATCACTCCCTTTAACGTCACCTCCGAGAAGATAGCCGGTATGATAATAGGCATCCGCCGAACGATCAAAATGCAGGTTATCACGCCATGATCCATCACGTAAAAACAACCCTTCGGGTCCTTGTTTGCAGAATGTGATAACTTCCCATGCATAACGTGCCGGCTTAACGCAAAGGTCGCGCAAATTCTGTGATTTTTTTCCACCGCTTAAGGTTATCACCGCGCCGTCATATCCGGCTTTATGATATCCGATTCCATACCCGTCCCCGTCATTTCGATAGGGACTGTTATCGGCGACAAGCAGCCCATGGTGTCCTCGTTTTCCCTGCGGCTGATCAAACGAAACAATAAAAACGGTGGTTTCATGAGGCAGATTCAGTTGCGGCAGCTTGAGGCGCTGCCCGTCTTTTTCAAACATGACCGCCGGATAGCCATTAATCCGGCTTTTACGCATCAGCGGACAGAAAACGGTATTTGTTTGCGTTGCATTATTTTTCTGGAGGCTTGAATCGGCCCAGTGGTCAACTGGCTCCCCGTCTCGTCCAGTCAGTGCTTCAGGCTTAAGCCATAAAGTAAGCCCGTCAGATGATGGCGCTGATTCGGCCTGCGCAGTAAAAACAAATGAACCGGCCTGAACGGCAACCGCGATGGTCAGTATATAAAAAAACTTATTCATACGTTTCAAATTTTTCTGCCAGCTGCTCCGCCGGTACAAATTATAATGCGTTGTTAACTGAACCTTTTATAATGTATTTGTGTATATTTGATATATCATTATTTAAAAAATAAAGCTATCGCCTTTTTGAATATCTGCAAAATGAATTATACCAAGCCCGTAGGACATTCAGTACGGGCGCGGCCATCGTCCGCACCCACAGTGAAGAGTAATTTCTGTAGATGCCGCGTCCGTTGGCCGCGGTAAAAAAAACCGAAGCCCATGCGAACTTGGTATGAGTTACAAATAGAAAATCTCTCATTGTTTTGGTGAGCTGAATCGGAGGGTCTATGCAGATGCGGCAGACTGATTTTATGGGTGATGAGTGTCCATTAGTGAAGATTGGTGGTTAGTTCATGTCTGTATTTAGGATAACAACGGTTACCTCTTCCGGATGGAAAATTTAGTTGTGTGCGTCAAGTTCTGCAATTTGGGTTTCTGATATTTCCCTTTCTATTAT
>JBAWXO010000424.1:0-2167 GCA_037144035.1 Kiritimatiellales bacterium | reverse complement strand
CAGCCCGGAAATTTTCATTTCAAGCCGGCCTTCCGGCGAAAACATTGCGAAGCCCGGCTCGGTATTTCCGCCAAAACTGATGTCCGGCACAAAACAGACGCGCTTCGTCAGCCCCTTCGCGCTGTGTACCGTCATCAGCGTCACCGCGTTCTGCTCCGGATCGGGCAGCAGTGCTTCGGCGGCCCCGCTGCGCGGCGGCGTTTGGATATATTTTTCAAACAGCCGCACCACATCCGGCAGAAGAACCTGTCCGCCGCGCTCGGCGGCACGAATCCAGTCGAGCGCCTTCTTGAAATTCGCCAGCCGCTGTTCGCCGCCCGGCTGTCCGGCCAGCTGCGCATCAAAGGCCGTTTCACGGACGATCTCGCGCACCAACTGTGACGGCAGTTTTTCGCCGGTCTGACTGCGGTAGCGCAACAGCCGTTCCGCAGCGGCATGCCCGCTATCAAAAAACTGCTTCCTCAAAATTTCGTGGTCGAAGGTTTCGCCATCCCAACCAAACTTCACGATTTCATCGTCCGGCACACCGGCGAACGGTGAACGCAGGAAGCCGACTAAAGCCAGATCGTTAGACGGCTCGCAGAGCACTTGCAGGAACAGGAGCAGGTCGCGCACTTCCTGCTGTTCAAAAAGTGCGCTGCCCTTGCCGCCGCTGGTGTAGGGAATATTCTGTTCGCGCAGCGCTTCTTCCAGCACCGACTGATGCGTCGAGCGTTTCAGCAGAATCAGGATGTCGCCATAATTGAACGGCTCGTCAGCGGCGAACCGTTCCGTTTGCTCATTATATCCAAACTTTGGACGCCATTCCGCACCGCCATCCACCAACAGACGAATGCGGCTTGCCACCGCCGACATTTCGTCTTCGATCGTGCTCTCGTCATTGTCCTGCATCAAAAATTCGACGCACGGCTTTTCGCCTTTCGTCACCGCGCCGATGTCTGCGACAGGCTCAAGAGCGGCTTCTTGATAGTCATCATAAATCCCGCCGAACAGTTCGTTGACCGCTTCAATTACACGATCTTTGCTTCGCCGGCTCTTTTTCAGCGGAATTCGTTTGATTCCGCCGCGCTTCTCCATCGCCGACTCAAGATCAGGCATTACATCCGGATCGGCACTGCGCCACGCATAGATTGACTGCTTGCGGTCGCCGCAGATCACCAAATGCGTATCTCTGCCCCAGAGTGCTTCGATCACGTCGCACTGCACCCGCGAGGTATCCTGAACTTCGTCCACGATGATCCAGTCGAACAGTCCGGTAAAATTTCCGCTTCGGAGCAGATCGCGCGCCAGCAGAAGCTGATCGCCGAAATCCACCGCGTCGCGCGACCGTTTAGCTTCGGTGAATCTGCGGGAACAGGCCGCCAGGCAACGGGCGAAGGCGCGGAATTTGCCAACGTTCTGCTCGTAAAAATATTCCGTCAAAAATTGATCTTTCAGCTCCGCCAGTTCATCGGAAAGATGTTTCACCTTTTTCGCCTGACCGAATTTTGGCAGGGCTGCAATCAGTGCAGGATCCGGAACGTCCGCCACCAGCGCCTCTTTCAGCGCATCCAGCGCCGCCGCCGCAGTTGCAGGAAGATTAAAAGTTCCCAGTTCATTCCGGATGCGTTCAAAATTCTGTTTGCTGACCGTGCGTTCCGTTGGCGGAAGCATCGCCTCGGCTTTGCTCAGATCGAGGCCACGGCTGGCTGCCTTTTCGAGCAGCGAACGGATCGTATTGATCAGGCTGTATTCGTGGTCGCCGAGAACCGAAACGCCCGCGCAGAATTCGCGGAAGTCGGCATCCTCTTCCAAGGCTCGGAAAATTTCGGCCTTTAGTACCTCGTCGAGCAATGCGTCGCGGTCTTCGTCTTCCAGGGTTTGGAAACTCGGAGAAAGCCCCAGCTCCAGCGCGTGCTCGCGGAGCAGTCCGGCGCAAAAAGCGTGAATGGTCGAAATGTTCGCGGCGGGCAGAGAACGAAGAACCCGCCGGGCAAGGTCGCCGAGTTCATCGTCACCGTTCTTTTCGGCGGCGAGCATTTTTTCCGAAACGTGCCGACGCAGTTCGGCGGCGGCGTTGTCGGTAAAGGTCATCAGAAGAATCCGGCGCGGATCAATCGACTTACGACCGGTGGGCAGATGTTCATGATCTTTACCCAGCACCAGCGCGGAATAGAGTTCGGTGACC
>JBAWXO010000423.1:0-2170 GCA_037144035.1 Kiritimatiellales bacterium | reverse complement strand
TTCATGGAAGGGATCGCCATGACCCGCGCCTGCCTGCGGGTTCTTGCTCCGTTCGTTCAGGCTATCCAGGTGAATAAGAAAGCTTTGCTGGCCGGTTTTACTCCGGATGTTTTTGCCACCGACCGCGCTTTGGAATTGGTCGGGCAGGGTATGCCGTTCCGTGACGCTTATAACCACGTCAAAGAAAATCTCGGCGAGCTGGCGAACATGGATCCGGTTAAATCCATCATGCAGAAGACGCACCTCGGTGCGCCGCTCGGTATCGATTGGGAACTGCTTAAAGACCGCGCCTCCGCTGTTACCGAAACCGTTCGTGAAGAACGTCGTGTAATTGATACCGCTGTCAAAAAACTGCTGAAATGAGTGGTAAGACCAAAGTCCGGTTGCATCCGCATGCCAAGGATCGTTTGGCTGAACGCGGTGCGAGTGAATCGGAGGTTGTTGCCACCGTCCTTGAAGGTGAGCGGTTCGTTGCAAAATACGGCCGGATAGGATTCCGGCGGAATTTTTCATCCGATGCAGAGTGGCACGGACGGGTTTACGGAACCAAACAGATTGAGGCTTTTGCTGTGGAAGAAGACGGCTGGCTTGTTATTACAGTCATTGTGAAGTATTTTTAACGGCAAGGTGAGACTATGAAACTGACATACGATCCTGCGCGGAACATCGCCTATCTCCGGCTACATGAGAAAAAAGGGCCGGTCGATACCATTCGGGTGAGTGACGAACTTAATGTGGACATGGCACCCGACGGAACGGTGTATGGTATCGAACTGCTGAATGCGAACGAACAGCTTCAGACAGAAGCCGATGGCAGTCTGGTGATGATCAACAAGCCCGCCGCAAAACGCAAAGAGCGTCTGTTGGCCGTGCATGAAGAGGCGGCTGAATACAAAACGGCCAAACGTAAAACCTCTCAACGGAAGAAATGAAAACGGTCATTTACTGGTTTTCGGGAACCGGCAATTCGCTGGCGGTTGCCAAAGAGCTGGCAAAGCAGTGCGGTGATGCCGAGCTGATTCCGATGGCGAAAGTGCTGAAACATCCGCCGCCAGCTGCGGAGCGCATTGGACTGGTTTTTCCGGTCTATTCTTTCGGGCCGCCCGCGCTGGTCGCGCGGTTTGTCGAAAAGCTCAACGCTTCGCCGGAGGCCTATATTTTTGCCGTGGTCACTTATGCCGGGAACCAAGGCGGAACGCTGACGATTCTCCGGCGGTTGCTCCAAAAGCGTGGACTCGATCTGGCCGCCGGTTGGGGTGTGAAGATGCCGGAGAATTATCCGCCGCTCGGCGGCGCGCCCGCGCCGGAAAAGCAGCAGGCGATCAACAGCGCGGCCGCAGAAAAAATCAGACAGATTACGGCGGAGATTCGGCAGTCGCCGCGAGGGAAATATGAAACGTCGGCGCCGGTCTGGCGGATGCTGAGCCGGATCGTCCATCCGCTGTTTTGTAAAAATGTCCCGCGCGCTGATCGTTATTTTCGCGCCGATAAAAAGTGCAATGGATGCTGTATTTGTACGCGGGTCTGTCCTGTGAATAATGTGGCGATGATTGATGGACGTCCATCGTGGATGGTACATTGTGAGCAGTGTTACGCCTGTGTCCATTGGTGTCCGCAACAGTCTGTGCAGTACGGACGTTCTTCAAAACAGAACCGCTATCATCATCCGCAGACGGCGCTCACGGATTTTTTCCAATGATCGGAATCCGGCGGTTTCAGCGACCGGACAAGACGGCGTCGACGATCCCTTGAACCCGATGGGTGTGGTTCGGAGTGAGGTCCTGCGGAACCCGTTCGCGACCGACGGCCATAGCGACCTGCCGCCGCGCGCAGATCACAGGATTGTTTTTGCAGTAGACGTCCTTCAGCGCATTAATCTGATCCTGATGCAACGCGTTGAAGAATAAACATCCGGCCATCAGTTCACAGTGCATATCATCCCTCCTACTGGAGGGAGAATATTCCCCGCCCAAAAGTCCGGCAAACAAAAAGAGAGCCAGAATATTCTCAATGGGAGGAACCGTGTCGTTTTTTCAAGGTTTGGACGGCATCATTCCACTTTTTTGTAAAAACGTGCCGCGCGCCGACCGTTCTTTCCGCGCCGACGAAAAGTGTAATGGATGCTGTATTTGTACGCGGGTCTGTCCTGTGAATAATGTGGCGATGATTG
>JBAWXO010000422.1:0-2170 GCA_037144035.1 Kiritimatiellales bacterium | reverse complement strand
GATGGGAATTATTCCGACCCGCCAGGCGCTGATTCGCGCCCACGAAACGGGCCTGGATCTTGTGGAAATTTCCGGCACCACCACGCCGCCGGTTTGCCGCATCATGGACCACGGTAAGTTCAAGTTTGAGACGGAGAAGAAGAAGAGAGAGCAGAAGAAGAAGCAGACGGCTGCCAATCTCACAGAGGTCAAAGTCCACGTCAATGTCGGCGACCACGACTACCAGACCAAGCTGCGCCACACGCATGAATTTATCGAAGGCGGCGACCGCGTAAAAGTTTCCCTCATGTTCCGCGGACGTGAAAATGCCCACCGCGAACTCGGATTCGAGCTGATGAAGCGCATCATCACTGACTGCACAGAAGTGGCAACCGTCGAACAGACTCCGCGCCTGATGGGCCGCAACATCTACATGATGATTGTTCCGAAAAAGACCAAATAGGTTTTCAAAATATTTGAAAAAAGCCGCCTGGAACTCCGGAGCGGCTTTTTTATTTTTTCTCGCAAAGGCGCAAAGCCGCCAAGGGTTGTTGAGCTTTTGACTTTGCGACTTAGCGTCTTGAGCGAGGAACGAGCGGGCGAGAGTTTTCCAATGTCTGGAAGAGAACGACGCCGTTCGGATGGAACTCGGCGTGCAGGCCGTATTGCTTTTCCAACCATTGGAAAGTTTGCCGCGAAAAAAAGCAGACGTGCGTCGTGTCGTCCTTATAGAACCACGTTGAGAACGGCGGCGCTTCGTCGCGCAGCTGAGTCATAATGCCGATCCAGCCGCCGGGCTTTACCAGTCGCAGGAATCGTTCAAACTCTTTACGCGGACGGCAGAAGTGTTCCATCGTTTCGGAACAGGTCAGAAAATCGTATTGCTTTTCTAAAACTGCCGGATCGTTGGCAAAGTGCAGATCGTAGTTGTCGCAGGCGCAGCCGGCTTCCTCAAACAGTACGGAAAGTGTCGGTTTCTGGCCGCAACCGAAGTCGAGTCCGTGCGCGCCGGGCATTGGGTCCGATAACGATTGAAATGTCGCATCATTCAAACCCTCCCCACCCTTCGGGCACCCCTCCGGAGGAGGGGATTGTTGAAATTCCCCTCCATCGGAGGGGTGGATGGAACGAAGTGACAGACGGGGTGGGTGTTGCTTTAGCTTGGTTTCCAAGGGCCGGAACAACCGGTTCAGAAAATCGCGGTAGCCGGAATCGGACAGGCTTTGCCGATGAAAATCATAGCGCGCCTTTTCCGCTTCCCGCGGAAGGTGGAATTCCGGCGGAACAAAAACCAGATCGCATTCCAAACATCGGAAGAACTCCCGTTTCCGGTCGCGGTGAAACGGTTGCGTCGCGCCGTTGGCGCAGAGCGGACAGACCGGAATAGATTCTTGTTTCGTCATGAGGTGAAAAGGCTAGCACGACCGCACAACAACGCAAAAGAGCAATGGCCACGAAAAACACGAAAACGCACAAAAACAGATACCACTCGAAACCCTTCTTGTGAATTTTTGTGTTTTTTGTGGCTATGAAATCCAGATGTTTCGGATTCTGTCGCTGGATGGAATCTCCAAACCGCGATTAACCCATTTGACGAAGTGTTCGACGCAACCTAGACTCGTCCCAATTCGGCGCTTGGCAAAACCGTCATGTTGCTTATTAAATGTGGAGATATGAAAATAACATCAATATTCCTGATGGTGTTTTTGACAGTAATTATGCTGTTAATTCATTTGGCGTGGAAAAAAGGAAAGCTGGAAATAAAATCCATGAATCCATCGACTCAGGCTGATCGCCTGATGTTTGTCTGGATAGTTGTGTTCACTTTAAATTTCATTTTCTTTTTCTGCTCAGGACTGGATATGAACAGTGCATTTCCCCTTGGCGGTTATTTTTACGATGGACATTACCATGTGAGCTACAGGCCTAGTTCAACGACTATATATACACCAATTCAGTATTATCTTAGCTATGCTCACGGAATCATATTTTCAGTGGTTTTTATGATTTGTGCATTTAAACTCAAAAAAATGATCTCCAACAAATCAAGTGAGCCTACGCGATGATGCCCGTCCCCAGTGAAGTTTACTTCACGGGGCTCCTTTCAAACGTTCTAAAATCCTGTTTATCCGGTTATCCGGTTCTTCTCGGAAGTGCGTACCTACAGATGTCTGACGGTGGATAGATTGGG
>JBAWXO010000421.1:0-2195 GCA_037144035.1 Kiritimatiellales bacterium | reverse complement strand
GACAGCCATTTCTTCCGGAATGGCGCTCTCCTGCACTTCACTGCCGAGGCTTTCTTCCTTGAAGAAAAGCGCCCGCATGGAAATGAGATCGATAACGCCTTTGAAATTTTCTTCAACACCGATCGGAAGCTGAACGGGAATCGCCGGAGCGGCGAGCTTTTCGCACATCTGTTTCACGACCGATTCAAAATCAGCACCTTTGCGATCCATCTTGTTGACGAACGCCAAACAGGGAACATGATATTTTTTCGCCTGACGCCAGACGGTTTCGGATTGAGGCTGAACACCCCCTACTCCGCAGAAAACCCCAATGGCACCATCCAGCACACGCAGAGATCTTTCGACCTCGACCGTGAAATCAACGTGGCCGGGAGTATCAATCAGATTGATCTGATGATCCTTCCAGAAACAGGTGGTCGCCGCACTGGTGATGGTAATGCCGCGTTCCTGCTCCTGTTCCATCCAGTCCATGACGGCGGTGCCTTCATGCACCTCACCCATTTTATAGACCCGGCCGGTGTAATAGAGAATACGTTCTGATGTCGTGGTTTTGCCGGCGTCAATATGCGCTACGATTCCGATGTTGCGAATCGAGGACAGACTGCGTCCTCGCGCTACGTCTTCCCGGCGGGAGGGCGCAGAACTCTTCGCATTTTTTCCATCCTGTTTCACAGCAACCTTCATTTCGAATCCCGGTCATTACCACTTGTAGTGAGCAAATGCTTTGTTGGCCTGAGCCATTTTGTGAGTGTCATCCCGTTTCTTAACAGCGGATCCCTGATTGTTGTAGGCATCCAGCACTTCCATCGCCAGCGCACGGCGCATCGGCTGTCCGCGGCGGGTCTTGGCATAAAGAATGAGCCAGCGGCAGGCCAGAGCGATCTGGCGTTTCGGACTGACTTCAAGCGGAACCTGATACGTTGCACCACCGACGCGTTTGGACTTCACTTCCAACTTCGGCTTGATGTTCTCAACGGCACGGGCAAAAACAACCAAAGGATCTTCCTCTTTCAGTTTCTTCTGGATATCTTCCAGTGCGCCGTAAACGATGGCGGCGGCGATAGATTTTTTACCGCGTCCCATGATGCTATTGATCATGTAGGCCAGCAACTCGTTATTAAAGCGCGGGTCCGGCGTGATCGTACGTTTTTCTGCTTTGCGTCTTCTTGCCATGGTTTAAAAACTTTCTTTATTCTTTCGGTTTCTTAGCTCCGTACTTGGAGCGCCCTCGCCGGCGAGCACTTACACCGAGGCAGTCGAGAGTTCCGCGTATAATGTGGTAGCGAACCCCCGGCAAGTCCTTCACCCTTCCGCCGCGAACCAGCACCATGCTGTGTTCCTGCAGGTTATGACCTTCGCCCGGAATATAGGCGTTGACTTCGCGACCGTTCGTCAGCCGGACACGGGCGACTTTACGCAACGCGGAGTTCGGCTTTTTAGGGGTCATGGTCTTCACCAGAAGACAGACTCCGCGACGCTGCGGGCAGTTCATCAATGCGGGCGATTTCTTCTTTTTCTGAAGCGGTTTACGCGGTTTTTTTATAAGCTGATTAATTGTCGGCATATGTTCCTTCCATCAAAAAAAACGAGCGGCAGATAATAGGAGCCCACCGCTCATCCCGCAAGCATTAAGATTTAACTTTCCGGGGATTTTTCCTCCTGCGCCAGTAACGGGTTAGAACCCAGCGCATCCTCTACGCTGATCTCCTCACCCAGTTTGACCGGGCGAATATTTTTATAAAGCGGGAATCCGCTACCGGCAGGAATCAGGTGACCCATGATCACATTTTCCTTAAATCCGCGCAGCTGATCAATCCGTCCAAGAGTGGCCGCCTGCGTAAGCACACGGGTAGTGTCTTGAAACGAAGCCGCGGAAATAAAGCTTTCCGTAGCCAGAGCGGCCTTGGTAATTCCAAGCAGAACCGGCGAAGCTTCAGCAGGACGGCGTCCTTCTTCAATCGCGCGCTGATTGACTTCCTGGAAGTGTTGTTTTTCAACCTGTTCACCCCAGAGAAATTCAGTGTCGCCTGGATCCGTGATTTTAACCTTGCGCAACATCTGGCGTACGATAATCTCAATGTGCTTGTCATTAATTTCGACGCCTTGGAGCCGATAGACTTCTTGGACTTCGTTGACGAGATATTCCTGCAAATCCTGCGGTCCGCAAACCTCCAAAATCTCGTGTGGGACGACTG
>JBAWXO010000420.1:0-2195 GCA_037144035.1 Kiritimatiellales bacterium | reverse complement strand
AAACCTGGGCGGGCAGCTACAGCTTCGGCCCCATTCGTGACAAAGATGGCGTGATCGTCGGGTCTGTGGTGGTAGGCCGTGATATCACCGGCCAGAAACAGGCCGAGCACGAAAAAGAGCGGCTCTTGGCGGCTATTAATCAGGCGGCGGAGACGGTTGTCATCACCGATCCGGAGGGAACAATTGAATACGTCAATCCAGTCTTTGAGCAGATCACCGGTTATACGCGCGAGGAAGCGGTGGGTCAGAACCCGCGCGTGCTCAAGAGCGACGTGCACGACACCGCCTTTTATGCGGCCATGTGGAAGACGTTATCGGCGGGCGACATCTGGCGCGGACGGTTGGTCAACCGGAAGAAGGGTGGATCGCTCTATACCGAAGAAGCGACGATTTCGCCGGTGAAAGACGCCGCCGGAAAGATTGTCAATTATGTGGCCGTCAAACGGGATGTGACCGAAGAGCTCATCCTGGAAGATCAGCTCCGTCAATCGCAGAAAATGCAGTCCATTGGCCAGCTGGTCGGCGGCGTGGCGCACGACTTCAACAACCTGCTTCAGATCATTACCGGGTATACCCAGATCGCACAGGCGAAGCTGGACCCGAACCATGCCGCCGTCGCGAGTCTTAAGGAAGTCTCCAAAGCGGGGGATCGCGCCAAAGATCTCATTGGGCAGCTGATGGCCTTCAGCCGTCGACAGGTGATTGATCCTGTAGATATCGATCTGAACAAGGAAATTGAAAGCATGCTGAAAATGCTCGGCATGTTGATCGGAGCACATATCCGGATACAGTTCATTGCAGGAAAAGGGGTGCGCCCGGTTTTTGCGGATAAGGGGCAGTTCCACCAGGTGATGATGAATCTCTGCGTGAATGCACACGATGCCATGCCCGCCGGAGGAACCCTGACGATTGAAACGCAAGAAGTTTCAATCGCTCTGGAAGAACTGGATGCCTGCGGATTGACCCGCCCCGGGCGCTACGTTTATCTCAGCATCACGGATACGGGTTGCGGAATGGATAAGAAGATCTGCGAAAAGATCTTTGAACCGTTTTTTACCACCAAAGAGGTGGGCAAAGGAACCGGACTCGGTCTTTCCACCGTATACGGCATCGTCAAACAAAATGATGGGCATATTGCGGTCGATAGCGAGCTGGGCAAAGGAACGGTATTTAAAATTTATCTGCCCGTCAGCCGCCCGCTCCCGGCAGGCGTAATCAACTCGATTTCTAAAAACGCCGTTTCTTCCGAAGGCGGTGCGGAGACGATTCTTCTGGCGGACGATGAAGAGGCTCTTTTGAATTTAGAGGCCCATGTCCTGAGCGGTGCGGGCTATACCGTTTTGACTGCGAAAGACGGGAAAGAGGCCGTGCGGGTTTTCGAAGAACACGCCGATGAGATCGACCTCGTGATAATGGATGTGGTGATGCCCCTCAAGGGCGGCAAAGAAGCGATGGATGAAATTCTTAAAAAACACCCCGCGATGCGCTACTTTTTCGTCAGCGGCTACAGTCCGAATGCAGGCCACGCCGGCTTCGTTAAAGAAAAAGGGCTACACTTCCTGAGCAAGCCCTATCAGAACAAAGCCCTCTTGCAAAAAATCCGCGACGTGCTGGAGGCGGAGTAGAGACGAATCACGCGGGGGCAGGTCAAGCCCGTGCATCGTATCATCTTGAATCCAAGGAATAGGGCATAGAATTTCCAGCCGTATCGCGGCGCACCCTTTGGCTTTCCCCTCATTTTGTCCATCGATTCCCGCACTCCGTCCATCGTTCATAGTTCATCCTTCTTTCCGCGGCCCAGCTCGCAAGCTCGGTTCTGCCAAAACATTCCCCCTCTGACTTCCTCGGCTGTCCCTCAAGCGCAGCGGTTGTAAAAATCTTCCACCCACCATTGGAGTTTTTCTCCCATCCGTGTTCATCCGTGTGATCTGTGGTAAACCTCTCTTCCCCCCTTCGTTTTCCTTCGTGTCCTTCTGTAAAAATCTTTTCCAGCCCTCTGCCTTCCTCGCAGTCCCTCTAGCGAAGCGGGTGTAAAAACTTCCCGATTCCCTCCAACCTGCCCAAGCCCGTCTCCCTCCGTATCTTTGCGGCCTTGGCGTCTTGGCGGTCAAAAATCTTCCGATGCTTGGACCTCCGTGGTAAACCTCTCTTCCCCCCTTCGTTTTCCTTCGTGTCCTTCTGTAAAAATCTTTTCC
>JBAWXO010000419.1:0-2199 GCA_037144035.1 Kiritimatiellales bacterium | reverse complement strand
GAATGGCTGATTACCCCGAAAAACCCTTGGTTCAGCCGTTGCATTGTAAACCGGGTCTGGGCCTGGCTACTCGGCCGTGGCATCATTCATGAGCCCGATGACATCCGCAAAGATAATCCGCCATCCAACCCCGAGCTGCTAGTCTGGCTGGAAAAAGATTTCTCCGCGCATCAGTATGATCTGAAATACCTCTACCGCCTGATCCTGAACTCAAAAACCTACCAGCTCTCTTCGGTTTCCAATAGCGGCGATCCGGCCGCCGCTGTGCAATTTGCCTCCTACCCGCTCCGCCGGCTGGAAGCAGAGGTTCTGATCGATGCGATCAACAGCATCACGGGCAGCTCCGATCTGTACACCAGCGCTATCCCCGAACCCTTCACCTACATTCCGAAGGGTCAGTCTGCCGTTTCAATCGCCGACGGTAGCATCACCAGCCCGTTTCTCGCGCTCTTCGGCCGCTCCGCGCGCGCAACCGGCATGTCGGATGAACGGGATAATAACACCACTCCGCCCCAGCGTCTCCATATGCTGAACTCAGGCCATATTCAGGAAAAACTCGAAAAAGGTCCGAAAATTAAGGAACTGACTGCGGCGAAACTCTCCCCGGATAAAATCGCTGAGAACCTTTATCTGACCATTCTATCGCGCCGTCCGACGGAAGAAGAAAAGAAAACGGTTCTTGCGTACGGAAACAGCGGTGCCCCGAAAAAAGCACTCCCGGTGATCAAACCCGGGATGACCGAAAAAGAGAAACAAGATGTTCAGCAACAGCGTAAAACCGCTGAACAGGAACGGCAGAACAACTGGATCGACATCGCCTGGGCTTTGATCAACAGCCCGGAATTTTTGTATCGCCACTAGGAAAATCCGATATGGATACAACGCTGAATATCCCCCGCCGCAACGCATTGAAATACGGGCTCTGGGGAGCGAGTAGCGCACTGCTCGCCAGCAAACTGCGGGCAGCCCCCCCCCCCTCGGTATCGCTACCGGTCAAAGCCAAATCAGTTATTCAGATTTTTCTATGGGGTGGCATGTCCCACAACGACACATGGGATCCCAAGCCGGACAGCGGACGCAACTACATGGGCGACTTCCTGAAAGCCATCCCCACTAATGTGGACGGCATTCAGATCGGACAGCTCTTCCCTGAACTGGCCAAACAAGCCGACAAATATTCGCTGATCCGCAGCATGACTCACGGCATCAACGGTCACGAAACCGCTGCCTACTACATGCAAACCGGCCACTCAAACAACGAGCGGATTACCTACCCCAGCATCGGTGCCGTTTTTTCCTACTTCAAAAACCCCATCTACAAGGGACTGATTCCGCCCTACGTGGTGCTAACCCAGCCGCAGGGCCGCTTTTCCGAAGAGGGATTTCTGGGACCAAAGTATAAACCCTTCGCCACCGGAGGCGACCCCAATGCTGCGCGCTTTGAAGTCGAGGGGGTTGTCGCCAAAGGCATCGGCGATGATCGCCAAGCAACTCGGCGCGAACTGCTCAGAAAGATAGATCTTCTTGGACAGGCCATGAACTCCGCCGTGTTGAAAGATGCACGCATCGCCGAGGACCAAGCCTACGAACTGATCCTTGGACCGGGAAAAGAGGTGTTCAATCTCTCCAATGAAGACGACAAACTGCGCGACCGCTACGGACGCAATACCTTCGGACAGGAGTGTCTTGTCGCCCGCCGGCTGGTAGAAACCGGCGTGCCGTATGTCGTCATTAATTATCCCGGCGGATGGGATACGCACAAAGAGCATTTTGCGCGAATGCGCCAGCAGTGCCCGAATCTGGACCGGGGACTGGCCGCACTGCTGGAAGATCTTGCGGCTCGCGGCCTGCTTGAAAACACGCTGGTCTGGTGCTGCGGCGAATTCGGACGCAGCCCGAAAGTGGACTGGCAGCCGCCGTGGAACGGCGGACGCAACCACTACGGTGCTGTCTTTTCGGTCCTCGTGGCCGGCGGCGGATTCCGCGGCGGTGCCGTAGTGGGAGCTTCAGATGCAAAGGCCGAAGCGGTCAGCGAACTGGCCCCATGGGAGCACTTTGGGCTCAACGACGCCAAGGATGCGTTTGAAAAGGCGTTCATCGAAGATAAACTCCGCAAAAACCAGTATAATATCGCCAAGACAGCGCAGGCGCTGGGGCTGTACGCCAGCAACTTGCACACCAAGCTCAAGAAGTTCGCCA
>JBAWXO010000418.1:0-2200 GCA_037144035.1 Kiritimatiellales bacterium | reverse complement strand
TCGAAGCAGATCGGTGCCTTCATCGGCAGTGATGGCATCCTTCGTCATGATGTCGCCGGCGCGGACATTATTGCTGGAGGCGTACTTAATATCCTTGGTGGTCAGAATCCCCGCAAGGTTGCCGCTGTCGTCCATGATCGGGAACCCGCTGAAGCTATAGCCTTTTTCCAGCCGGTGCTGCTGAATCTGGGCGAGCGTCTGGTTGATGTTGAAGGTAATCGGTTTTCCGATCAGGCCGTTGAGATAATGTTTAACCCGCGATACATCGCCAGCCTGCCGTTCGGGCTCGAGATTTTTGTGAATCACTCCGATACCGCCGTGCAGGGCCATGGCAATCGCCATATCGGCTTCGGTGACGGTATCCATCGCCGCGCTGAGGAACGGGATATTGACTTTTATGTTAGTGGTCAGGCGGCTGATGATGTCTGTATCGGCTGGCAGGAAGTCGGCGTACTGGGTGATCAGTGAGACATCGTCAAAGGTGAGTCCTTCAAAAGGAAAGGAACTCATAAATTTTTCAAGGTGCTTATTGTGGCTCATGGCGTGTGTCCTTTTGCCGAAACAGCTTGGAGACTGGGGCGGGCGTAGTCAATATCGTTTAGAAAGGAATGATGGATTCTTGGATGAATGGATTGTCGACAGGGGTGGATTTACAGTTTCTTTCGGATCAATAATCCAGTAATCCTTTAGTCCACTAGTCCATGGAGGTCTCTATGCTGGCGGTGCATGTTTTTGTTCAAGTAAAACCGGATTGTGTGGCACGTTTCATTGAGGCGACCAAAGAAAACGCCAAAAACAGTCTCAAAGAACCCGGCATTGCACGGTTTGACTTGATTCAGCAGCAGGACGATCCGACCCGCTTTATGCTGGTGGAGGTCTATCGCGACGCCGTGGCTCCGGTTCGCCACAAAGAAACCGCCCACTACGCCCGCTGGCGCGACACAGTTGAGTCCATGATGGCCGTTCCTCGCAGCAGTATCAAATACACAACGGTTTTTCCCGCAAATGAATCCGGCTGGAGAAGCGCATGACGTTTGAATTTGCAACCGCCGGACGGATAATTTTCGGCAACGGAACGCTGGCGCAGGCCGCGCCCGCCGCCGCTGGACTTGGCCGTCGTGCGCTGGTTGTGACCGGACGGAACACGGATCGCGCCCGTACTCTGCTCGACGCATTGCAAAAAGAAAATGTCGGTGCGGAGCTTTTCACAGTCGGCGGCGAGCCGACGGTTGCAGAGGTTCTTAAAGCGGTGGAACGTGCGCGGTCGGCGCAGTGCGATCTGGTGATCGGCTTTGGCGGCGGCAGCGTGATTGATCTCGCCAAGGCGGCCGCCGCGCTGATGACCAATCCCGGTGATCCATTCGATTATCTGGAAGTGATCGGCAAAGGTCTTCCGCTTAGGGAGCGGCCCGCGCCATGCATCGCGATTCCGACCACTGCCGGAACCGGTGCGGAAGTGACGAAAAATTCCGTGCTGGCTTCGCCGGAACATCGCGTCAAAGTCAGTATTCGTCATCCGCTGATGATGCCGGCTCTGGCCATCATCGATCCCGAATGTACTCTTTCTATGCCGCCCGCCGTAACGGCGGCGACTGGGCTCGACGCGCTGACCCAACTGCTGGAATCCTTCATTTCCAAAAAGGCCAATTCGATGACCGACGGCTTTTGCCGCGAAGGTCTGCCGCGCGCCGTACATTCACTTCGGCGTGCCTTTGAAAACGGTGCCGATCTTAAAGCGCGCGAGGATATGGCTCTGGCCAGCCTGTTTAGCGGACTGGCGCTCGCCAACGCCGGACTCGGCGCGGTGCATGGATTTTCCGGACCGATCGGCGGAATGTTTAATGTGCCGCACGGCATGGTCTGCGCGGCTCTGCTGCCACATGTCATGAAAGTCAATTTGACGGCGCTCAAAGCGCGTCAGCCGGATTCGCCCGCGCTGGCGAAGCTGGCGGAATTTGCGAAAATGACCGGCGGCGCAACGGCGGAAGATGGGATTAAATGGATCGCCGGACTGTGCCGCGACTTGCAGGTCCAGCCGCTATCCGCACTCGGTGTGTCGGGAAAAGATTTTCCTGCGTTGGTCGGAAACGCACAGCGCGCCAGTAGCATGAAGACCAATTCGGTTGAACTGACCAAGCGTGAGCTGACACAGATTTTGCATGTCGCCTTATGAATTCATACAGCAAATCCATCATCCCGT
>JBAWXO010000417.1:0-2206 GCA_037144035.1 Kiritimatiellales bacterium | reverse complement strand
AAAACTTAAAGAAGGAGGCCCCTGCATTTTACTTTTCAGGTCGGGCGATGAAATATAAGCCAGAAATCGACCCTAGATTAACTGACATGTACAGCAAACTTTGTCTAGCCCCTATGACATGGATTCCCGAATATTACGACTGGAGCGGCAACGTCAAGGATTTCGGGCAGGAGCAGCCTTTGGTTAAAGTCGATAGAGCAGGAACAAAGCATACGGCTTGTATACAGGGAATTCTCGCCGCAACAGTGTTTTCTAACGGGGACGTTGGTTTTTGTCAGTGTTCAGATGTACACGCCCAAATGATCATGGGTAACATCAGTACAAATTCACTGGAATACATTTTGTCCGGAGACAAAAGAAAAGAATATTTAGACTCGTTTAAAAACGGAACAACATATCCACATTGTGCAAAATGCGGATTCTATTCCCCAATAAAAAACGGAGATACTAGAAATTGGATTGAATGGATCAATCCAACATTAATCGGGAATGTATATCAAATTGTAGGGGACAAGGCGTTAAAAATCCCGAGAGAAGAAACTTATTATCATGGGATGAATCAAGGTTAGCCGAAGAACTCGAAACTCTCAAGTTGTCACATGAAGATACAACTTCAATCTATTGGCGTAATGCTTGCGGTTATCGGGTTTTTTGCGATGCTGATGTTTTCCATTTGTACTTTATATTGGTGGAAGGATGACAACGTTGCGCCGCCAGAACCTGTAAAGCCGAAGATCTTTTCCCAGTTGATTGCCGAGGGGCTGCGATATCGCGATTCTCAAAACATTGGTATTGACCGGTTCACCTTTAAAAGCTGCCGAATGGAGAAACGGCGCAAAGGGGCAATCACGTTTGGGGCGTTCAATGTACTGGTGGTTGATGGGTTAGTTTTGAATCTTCCTGCCGAGGCGTCTCTACCCGTGAATAGTGAACCTGTCGGCGGATCATCATTTAGTTGGATGAAAGACGATGGCTTGGACGAAACACTTTTACGCTCTCGAGGGATGGGAATGGGGATGGGACGGGTTTCGGGGATACGCATTAACGGTCTGACGGTTAACCGGTGTGATGATACCAATGGCGTGAGTTTTATTTTTTCTGCGGCTCTGGCTGAAAGCGGAACAGGAAAGGAAGGGTTACGGTTACAAGAGTGCGCGGTGCGTACACCTGACGGGAGTACGGTGAGGGTGAACAAGGCGCGTCTGATTTTGAAGCCGGATCCGAAGTTGGTCTATTTGAAAAACGGGGTCGAGGAAAGTCTTGGATTGTGACCCGGATTAAAGAATATCTGTTAGTTTCCGAGAGTTTTTACACAAATCAAATGCCTTATATCTTGATACGTATATTTGCTTGTTTTACAGTGACTTGTCTTTATCGCTGTTAAAAATAAGGAGAAGTGATAATGAAAAAATGGTTGATCAGTTTATTGGTTGGTTTCGTTGCAACAAGTTCAATGGCGGCCGATTTTTCAGGCCAATGGGAAGGCATGTGGTCTTCGGCATACCAGTCAACGGGATGGATGGCGGTTAATCTGACGCAAAATGGCAATACGCTGGCCGGCTCGATGGATTTTCAGACTACATATTACGGGACTTTCAATAATCTTCCGGTCACAGGCACCGTGTCCGGAGACATCGCGACGATGACTGGAACAATGGTTGACTCGGGGTATACGTACCAAATTCAATACACACAAGCGCAACTGAGTCCGGATGGAACAACAGCAGCAGGCAATTATACCATCACCGAAAATGGAGTGTGGTGGGATGGTGGAACGTTTGAGATGCAGAAGTCTGCATCTGGGCCGGTAAATGACCGTTTTTCCGCCGCTGCCGTTTTGACAGGTGCGAGCGGGCAGGTCTCCGGCAGTAACGTCGGGGCGACCAAGGAGGCAGGCGAACCGAATCATAATGGAATCACGGGAGGATACTCGGTCTGGTGGAGTTGGGTTGCGCCTTCCAGCGGACGCATAGTCATTGACACTTTCGGAAGCGACTTTGACACGGTGTTGGCGGTCTATACAGGATCTGCCGTCGGAAGTTTGACTGAAATTAAGTCCAACGATGATTTTTGGGAAGGTGTGCAGAGTCGCGTGGCTTTTGATGTCATTGCGGGTACGACATACCGGATTGCAGTGGATGGATATGAGTATGGGGAAATCGGCAATATTATATTAAATTGGAATCCCGGTGTGATAAGTCCATAC
>JBAWXO010000416.1:0-2216 GCA_037144035.1 Kiritimatiellales bacterium | reverse complement strand
CGTAATACGAATGCGGTAACTAGCTCACCTTAGGTTTCTTCTTCAGCTCTTCCATCACGGTCGTCTTGTTCATGGAACGAAGTTCGGCCAGTCTCAGGGCGGTTTCTTGCTGGCGAAACACAACCTTGCCCTCTTTCTGTTCCCAGTTCAGTAGACGATGTTCAACAGGACGGTTTGGGTTCCTGACTGCCGTTATCAACTGGCAACTATCAGATTAACCCAACACGGCATCCTTGGCTGCTTTGGCAATGCGGAATTTCAGAACTCTCTTGGCGGCAATCTGGATTTACACATACTGCGGTGATGAAAGCAGTCCGGAAGGAATCAGGATCGGTTTCGGGCTAAAATCTGCGCCTTCGGTCAGCCAGTGATCCGGTCCGGTGTGCATACGGCCTTTGACGGCATCGTGCAGCGGGCCAAAGGTATTGCGGCGAGTGAGAATAATTTCTATCTCAGCAACATCGCCGGAGACATCCGCTTCGAACGGATCCCAACCGAGAAGCTGTCCATTGACTTTGGCGCAGGCCCCTCCGATGGATGGCAAACGCAGACGTTTTGCCCTTCCCGGCCATGGTATACGGTATGTGATAGAGCCGGAATAGAACGGGAGGCCCTGCGCACAAATGTCGCCGATTTCCACTTTTCCAATCCTTGGAACAATTTTACGAACGGTTCCGGCGAGTTGCACGCCGAAGTCGCCCAGCAGATAAATTGCTTCGAGATTGCTGTTCTCTTTGTAGCAGGTCTTCAGGACGATTTCATTTTTACCCCTGCGCAAGAAGCCGTTTGGAATCCGTACACGGCGGAAAGCGATATCGATCCAGTCGCCAGACTTTTTAGAAAGATCAATAGACTGTCCGTTAAGCTGAACGGTGAAGTTTTCAGGTTCTTCAATGACCAGATCGATCCCTTCGGCCAGCGCTTCGATGTCGAAGGAGAAACGCAATTCTACATTGCAGAGATCCTGAACGGGATGCTGCGCAGTGAACCACGGCTGGAGCATTTCGCCGCCCCGGCGCCTCACGCCGTGCGCATCGCGGATTTTCTGATCGATTTTCAGCACCTCGGTTTCAGGCTGCCAACCGGCCTCACCGTGACCGGCTACAGACTTGATTCGGTATTCGGCAGAATCCAATACGCAGATGTTGGGTTCGGAAAGCGTGTAGCTGAAAGGGCCTTTCACACGAACGGGATGAACAGACCCGCGTGTCTGTTCCACCGGCAAGACGGATACTTCTGTCTGTTCCGGGTTAGAAGGAACAGACCAGAGTGTCTGTTCCACATTGCCAGCCACCCAGAGTTTGCTTCCGGCCTTTGGAAAATCGGCTGTGAAAACCTGCCAGCCCTTTTCATTTTTCGTTTCCATGGAAAGGATCTCGCCGGTTTCGCAGTTCCACTCCGCAACCGGCAGATCGGTTTTGATGCGAATGGTTGCGTTGTCACGGCGCTCGTCGCGATTGACGTTGAGTGCGGCGAAAATAAGGCCGCCGTCTGTTTTGCGCAACTGGCCGAAGATGTCGGGCGCGGAAACGGTTGCTGAGGGTTCGGATACAACGGACAGGACAGCGTCTTTGGTGAATTCGATGGTTTCGTACTGCGTATTGCGTATTGCGTATTGGGCGTCCATGTATCCGGGAAATTCTCCGGCAACGACCACCTTGCCGCCAGCCGCAACGAATTGATCCAGCAACTTTACTGTGGACGAGCGGATTGTTTCCATACCCGAAACAAGCACGGTCGAATACGACGCACATCCCACTTGCAACCGGCCACTCGCCACCTGCCCCATTCTCCCCAGCATTTCCTCGTCGCCATAGTCGAAATCAATCTGGCTTTCGAGCAGCCAGGTGAACAGGGTCTGGTATTTTTCTTCGAGCGTTTTCAGATGTGCATCCTGCAGGCCGAGTCCTTGTGACCAGCCGAGGTGAACCTGCGCCCAGAAGGTTTCGACGGGATTAAGCACCAGCAGATCGCAGACCGGCTCGCCCTGCGCCATCATCAGTCCGAAGCGGGAAAAATAATCTTCGATGTGTTTATACTCCGGATACCACGCCGACTGATGGAGAATGCTGGCCGGATAATCACGCTTGGCTTCGCCGCGCATGGTGTACCACGAAAGATGATGGCAGCGCAGGTTGATACCGAGCAGTGCCTGCCAGTCACCGACCGCCTTGTGCCCCGCAAACGGCATCTGCCAGCCGGTACAACCGTAAAGT
>JBAWXO010000415.1:0-2219 GCA_037144035.1 Kiritimatiellales bacterium | reverse complement strand
CGGGATGCCTGTGAGCCGGATCATAATTTATGGAGGCTGTTGCCGTCCCGGTACTGGCGCGGGGTTTTCTTGCACATACGTTTAAAAACTTCATAGAAACTGCTTATTGATGAAAAACCAAGGTCGAGAAACTGCATGTTGTTCCGTAAATTTAATATTCTGTATATATATGTTGTTTTTTAAGATGGTTATTTAATAAAATAAGATTATAATCTGTTCCGTAAGCCCTGATTTGTTTCGTATTTCGATATTCGGGTTTCGGATTTGGTTCTGGCTATGCCGGGTTAAGGAGATCCGCCGTGAGTAACAAACATAATGAGTCCCGGAGTTCCGCGACGCCGGATTCGCAATATTCCATGACTTCTGTCATGGAGCTTTACTTTGGCCTTTTTCTTTAATAAGTTGGATTTGATTTTTCATATTTCAAGTTCATCTACTTGCAGAAATGACAGCGGCTTGGATGTTTGGCATGAATAAAAACGTGTTCTGGGAATGCAGACTGTTTTCCCTGAAGCCGTCGAAATTGTTTTTGTTGGGCATATAGAACCGCATTTCCTGTCTCATTCTTGAAAGATAATGATTGGTCGACGGTCTTGAAATGGAATTCGGTCTGCGCCATTTCGGGACAAGAAGTTTTGTTTTATCCTCTCCGATGGTTTTGCGCCCGGCCAGCAAGAGCATTGCATAGGAGGATACAATGAACGGAGAGAGGGTTTCGACCGCGTTTTTTGTCCTGACCATTGACTCATCAATACCGAAGATGCTCTTCTCGTCACGGAAATTGAGTTCGATTTCCCAGCGCCACAGATACCATTGCAGGATTTTCTCGTCATCCAGTTCCGGATCAGTGGAAATGATATACGCCGGGTCGCGGTACAGCAGTTTGCTTTTCGCGCTCAGGCGATAGCGCAGGGGCTGGACAATTATCAGCTTCAAATCCTTTTCTCCTGCAATTTTTGACCTTACCATGTTCATGGTTTTGATTTTAAATACATGCGTTTTGTCTCCGGTTGCAGCATTGACCTCTCTCCATCCGGTTTGCTCGTCCTGCCGGATCTCCTCAGGAGTTGGAAGCGTCTGTCCGTAGATGCGTCTGCGGCCTCTTGCCATGGTTTCATCCGGCGGGGCGAACAGTCTTGCGTCCTTGCGTATGCGTCCGAGGAACACGGTGTTCGGTGGCAGCCCGCGGCAAACTGTCCTGTTGGTATAGGCCCCGTCTCCGCTTATTATCAGCCTCCGTTCCGCCGGAACCAGCCCCCTGAGTTTTCCGAGCCGGGCAACCGCCTGAAGGGGCATTGCCATTGCCTTCCGCTGCTTCCTGTATTCGGCTATTTCCCCAGATTCCGCCTTCCTTCCCGGTTTCCTGGCGCTCGGACAATGGTGGAAGTCAACCGGTATTGCTCGGCATCGGCCATTCGCCTCCGGCAAAGCAATTGAAAGCTGCAGCCACCGCTGCGCCCACACGAAGTTGGTGTTAAACTTCGGTCCCAGAGGATCCCTTTTCCACGCCGTGCCGTAAACTCTTTTACCGGTCTTACGCAGCTGAGTGTCATCAATCGCGCCGACGACAGGAGACTCCGGCGACAGCGAATCGATCACTTCCTTCAGCGGGGTTTCAAACATGGCCCCGATATTGACCCTCCGCCTTTCAAACAGGCGGTATGCCGCGCTCCAGTCGGCATCATGGCGGCCTGCGGCGCTCAGCATCCCGGTGACCGTGTGCCTTCCGAAGCTGATCAGGTTGCACATGGCGAGCTCCCCAGCCTTCCGCCAGCAGCGCTGTTGCGAGAAGGCAGGCCTGCATTTTTCCCACAGTCCCTGAAATTCCCGGGTCAGATTCTCCCGGTCTTCGTTTTTTTTACCGCAGTGCGTTTCTCTGCTTTTGGACGGGAAAGGATCAGCGTGCCGTCCTCTGTGACGACCCATTCGACCTCCTCGCTCTGCTTGAATTCCATCGCCTGCGCCAGCACCATCGGAAAATTGACGTACCACTGCTCGCTGGTCTTGCGCTTGATCAGCTGAACTTTTGTCTTGTAACCCATTTTTCATATCTCCTTAGTTTATAACTAGTTATACAACTAGTCCATAAATCAAAAAAAACAAGCGCCAAATAAAATATTTTTAAAAATAAACTAGTTGGAAGAGCGAAAAAGCCAAAGTAAAGAACAAGGATTTATGAGGAAGAACTATATCTTTGTCCAGATTGTCCATTTGCACGC
>JBAWXO010000414.1:0-2223 GCA_037144035.1 Kiritimatiellales bacterium | reverse complement strand
TCTTGACCGTAGCCAACGTAAACTGTGCCGGCCAGACGTGCACCCAAAGTCCGTGTTCTATCGTTACATTGAGAGGGTTCACGCAGTCTTGTAACGTAATCTTAGAAATGGGATTAAGGAAAATCGGATCTCCCACACCCCATGCGGACGAGTAATCTGTTGTGTCATACGTCATCGCCCACTCAAACATTTTGTCAGTGAACGACACGCCGTCCAACGTTCCACTCCCTGTTCCGGCCATTGTGAGGGTTATTGTGTTCGCCTGCGCCATTCCGCACAGCGCAACCAGTACCATCATCATAATCCATCTTGTCTTCATGCTTTGCCTTTCGTTTCGAGTTAATTTTCCATCGGCACGTGAAAAATCCGTACGAACTGCCCGCAGTTTGTTCCTATTCGAAAATATAGCGATGTATATTGCAGGTTCCGTATGTGGAGTTTTCCCTGACGTTGGCGGCGGCTACAGAGGCGAACTGGAAAGAAAAAGGCACCCCATGCGGAGTGCCTCGTTGAAGCTGGACTGAAATCAAAGGCTACCAACGCTGTTTCAACCGAGCAAGCCACACAAGACCGCCACCGATTGCCAGCAACATTGCTGTCGCCGGTTCGGGGATGCTTTCAACAGCTCCCGCACCTATGGCCGTATCGGCCAGTTTTTCATAGGCCCAGCCATTGACGGACCATTGTGCCGTGATGGAGCTGTAGGAGATGTCTACCCATCCGTAATGGGTGGCGTAGCCTTCCTCTGGAACCCGCACACTCAGGCCGACGTAGCCCCGAACGTCGACTCCGCTTTCATCCCACCACTGTGGATTCCACGGCATATCATTTTCGGGCATTCCATATCCCTTGATATATGCCCAGCCGGAAAAGGCCGAATTCGGCCCGACAACAACATCAGCAGCCAAAAGAGAACCCATGTAGTTGAATTCCCCTGTAGTTACAACCTCGCCATCCGCAGGTATTAGATCGCCTATTCTAAACTCTACCTCCAGACCGCCTAGCGTGGGTTGGGAAGAACCCCAGTTGTTAGCCTCATTAGCGTCCTCTACAACGTAATTTGTGGATGTTATGTCAAATTTAATGGCCATAAACGTGTTGCTCGAGTCGTCGGCAAAGCTTGTCGCACCACTAATTACACCTGAATAGAAAACCTCCGCCAGAGCAGAGCCGCACAGCGCAACCAGCACCATCATCATTATCCATTTTGTCTTCATCATAATCTTACATTTCGAGTTAATTTTGCATCGGCACGCGGGGAAATACGTACAGAGCCCAAGCACTTTGTTCCTATTCGAAAATATAGCAATACATATTACAGGAAACGAATACTGTAATTATTACGCCTGGCCGGTTGCGGCAATTTTGGACTGCGGTGATAAAGGCTCGCCGTATCACCGCTTTTTCCGCCGAAGGCGGATCTGCCGGAGGCAGAGAAAGCGGCGAAGGAATCGCCGCACTTCCGCCGTCGCCGATGGCTATGGCGGGACACGCCAAAGGTGCTGCACCCGCAGAAAGACGCGGATACAAAAAATCCGCCCCGGAAATCCGGAGCGGATCGTTGAAGAAAAAGGCGCTAAGGTTTAAACGCGCCCGAAGAAGCGTCGGTAGAGACCAATGACCGCCCCGCCGAGAGCGAGAATCAGGGCCGTTGCCGGTTCAGGAATGGCAGTTACATTCAGCCCCCACGAGTCGAGCGTTACGGTGCCGTACTGATTCATGTCCGCAATGAACAGTGTCCAGTTGCCGTTGGGGTTGAGCCCGTTAAACACATCCAGTCCGGCGGTACGGCTGTCGGTATCCAGAACCAGATCCGGATCGACGTTGCGTCCGTCGGCATCCCAGGTTCCGGTCAGCCGGAACTGTCCGTCAAACTCCGGACTGCTGTTCTGATACAGATGCGCATCCGGTGCGCCGACAGAGAAGGTGATGTCGAAGCCGTTATCGCCATAGCCCAGCGGCGCGGACAGCGTCCGGCCCACCCGGTTCAGCAATACGGAAAATCCGCCGTTCGGGCCGATCAGGGTGACATAATAATCGCCGTTGAATGCGTCCGGACTGGCGGACATCCGCAGATAGACCTGAAGAGAATCCACCATCGGGTCGAGGCCTGTCAGGCTCTGTGTATTCTGCATGCCACTTGGGGTATTATCCAGGACGCCTTGGTTCACATCAAAATAGACCCACTCTCCGCAGGCGCTCAACACAGTCGAGCACAGGATT
>JBAWXO010000413.1:0-2242 GCA_037144035.1 Kiritimatiellales bacterium | reverse complement strand
CATCATGCCGTGGTGCGGGTGGTGGAGCCGTTTTTCGAGCCCCGGTTCATTGAAGACAGTTTCGCCTGCCGCACCGGCAAGGGCACCCACGCCGGAATGCGCCGCGCGGCACAGTTCGCCCGAACCTATCCGTATGCTCTGAAGTGCGACATTCGGAAATATTTTGCCAATATCGACCACGAAGTTCTCTCGCAACTCCTCGCCAAGGTGATTGGTGATGAGCGCCTGCTTGCGCTGATGAACGGGATTCTTGCCAGCCATGCCGATGGATCGCGCAGAGTTTGGGGAACCGATCTGTTTTCTGTGCGTGAAGTCCGGCGCGGGCTGCCGATCGGCAATCTGACGAGCCAGTTCTGGGCGAATGTCTATTTGAATGCGCTGGATCATTTTGTGAAGCACGAACTCCGTTGCAAGGGCTATGTCCGGTATATGGACGATTTTCTCCTGTTCAGTCATGATAAAGAAGAGCTTAAACAACAGGGGCGGCTGATTAAACAGTGGGTTGGCGAGCAGCTTCGGCTGGAGGTGCACCCCGATAAATACCGGCTTCTTCCAACTTGTTGCGGGGTGGATTTTTGCGGCTTTGTGGTGTTTGCCGATGGACGCATCCGGGTGCGCACGTCAGCAGCGCGCCGGTTCCAAAAACGGTATCGGCATCAACTTCGGCTTGCCCACGCCAAAAAGGTTAAATTTTCAGCGGTTCGCGCAAGTGTGGTTGCGTGGGCCGGGCATGTGAAGCATGCCCAAAGCTATGGACTTCGCCGGGCAGTATTCTGCGCGGCGGGAGGGCGAACGGGGTAAAAACGATGCGGGGGTCGGCGCGTGATCCGCGGCGGCAGTTACAACAACAACGAGAACAACCTGCGTTCGTCGAATCGCAACAACAACAATCCGGCGAATGAGAACAACAATATCGGGTTCCGCGTCGTTGCAAGCCCATGAACAGAAACGGCCAGAACCGCAATGGTAATCAGGCTGTTGCGGCCGTGCCGGATCAGGGACTACCCGTTTGTCCGGCGGTTCCGCTTTGCGGGGCGGCGAATAAGAAGGTGCCGCCCGCGGTGAGTAGCGCAAGCGAAAGACGCGGGCGGGGCCGTTTTTGAACTTGTTCCGTTTTTTGCCGGTGCGTACCATACGGCCTCATGAAAACGGTACAAGAAATTGAAGCGGCAGTCCGGACGCTTTCCGATGATGAATACGGTCTTTTCAGGGATTGGCTGTGTTGTTTTGAGAGCGAGAAAGAGATATTTTTGCTTCATCCGGAATGGGAGGAAGAGCTTCGCCGGAGAATCAATGATTTGGAAGCGGGAACTGCCGTGGGCTACCCTGCCGATCAGGTATTTTCGGAAGCAAAGGCCCTGTTGCGCGTATGAGTCTTGCTGTTCAGTTTGATTCTAATGCGCGGCGCGAATTTCTGGATGGTGTCGAGTGGTATGAACGGGAGAGGGCGGGTCTTGGTTCCGATTTTTTTGATGAAGTCTACGAGGCTTTACACCAAATTTCGGTGAATCCTGATTTGTTCTGCAAGTTTGCGTTTTCAACCCGTCGCTACGTGCTCGCCCGGTTTCCGTATTGTATCGTTTACAGACAGGTTGATTTAGCAATCTGGGTAATGGCTGTGGCGCACACCAGCCGCCGTCCCGGTTATTGGAAGGAACGTTTTTAGAAGGAGTTTTATGTCAATTTCACCGTTTGCCTGTACCAGTCCTGATGACGAAAAAGCGATGCTTGAATCCATCGGCGCAAAGAGTTTTGACGATCTTTTCGCCCACATTCCGGCGGAATTTCAGTCGGATCAATTCAATCGGGCCGAAGGCCTCTCCGAAATGGAGATGATGCAGCAGATCCGTGCGGTTGCCCGAAAAAACTCGTCCGACCTGACCAACTTCTGCGGTGCCGGGTTTTACGACCATTTCATTCCCGCCGCCGTCAATTCGCTGACTTCGCGCGGCGAGTTTTTCACCGCCTACACGCCGTACCAGCCGGAAGCGGCGCAGGGCACCTTGCAGGCGATGTTTGAATATCAGACTGCCATCACCCGCCTGACCAACATGGAAGTTTCCAACGCGTCGCTTTACGACGGCGGTACCGCGCTGTTCGAAGGGATGATGATGGCGCTGCGCATCACCAAGCGCAACCGCGTGCTGGTGGACGAAGGCGTCAGCCCGATCTACCGCACCATGCTTCGCAGTTACACCCGCAACCTGAAGATCGAGTACCGCGAAGTTCCAATGGGTTCGGC
>JBAWXO010000412.1:0-2245 GCA_037144035.1 Kiritimatiellales bacterium | reverse complement strand
CAATTCGCCCGGATTCCAGATTTCGATCCGGTCGGCAAAAACCAGCACCTGAACAAAGCCGGTGCTGCGATAGTCGCGATGTGCCACAGCGTTTACCACAGCTTCGGTAATAACGGATCGGGGAACCTCGAACTCAACCGGAACCTGTGCGCCGGCAGTCCGCGTCCCGACCCGCCGGTCAATCTTTGCCAGAACGAATTCGACGGACTGATCAATTACCTCAAAAAGCGTGCCCTCATAAGGCTGCTGGGAAGCGATCGGCTTGCGTTTTTCCGTTCCGTGAAAGTGGAAACAATGAACCTGCGCATTATTGAAAAAACGGGAAGGCTTTCGTCCAAAGAGAAGCACTGCGGCATTAACAGGCTGTCCGTCTCGCAAAAGATTAAAATGCTGCAATACAGCCTTGGGTTCGCGAGACCCCTTTAATAGCAACCGGCCTTTTGCCTCAGCCGTCTCGACAAATGCCGCCACTTTCCCCGCGTCAATATCTGTCAGGGTGGAACCGGAGCAGACCGTATCATCAAAAGGTGTGGTTCTTAGCGCCCCGTTACGCTCGAGCAGATCTACCAGACTGGCGTACAGTTCGCCGATTAGTGCGGGCGTATCCCCAAACCGGCGGCGGACTAACTGATCACCGACCTTGCGCACCAGCGTCGCCATTTCCGGATCGCGCTTTCCGTCATCGTCACCTTTTACAAAAACAAGCCGATCACACCGAGCGGCTGACGCATGATCAAACTCCAGCTCAACCGGGGACTTCCCGTCGCTGTTTTTCCACCCGTATTTGTTCCCGAGAATCCCGATAAACACATCGCATCGCTCCACCTCGGACAAGTAAATATTGTCCGGCTGGCGGCTTTGGGCAGGAATGTCTTCGAACAGGAAAACATCACCTATAAACCGACTAAACAACGGATCATGGAGGATGAATTCCTTAACTGACCGCCGTTCTTCGGCCAGCTCCTTCTGCACCGAGCTGATAAATATCCGTAGCTTCTTCATTTCAAAACAGTTTCCTTATCATCCGGGGTTGCATTGCTGCACTTCAATTGGATACAGGCATCTTGTCCTTGCCGTCGAACTTTCAAATATTGGGAACTTTCTACAGGATTTTATAAAATGTTGCCACCCTCGTCGGTGCGTTTTTTTAGGAGCCATAAGATTCTGAATCTCTGGGCCGACAGGGTGTCCACCAAACACCTTGATCCGCAGGTGAATCAAAAATAGGAATCCGGTTTAGATCAGAGTTCCGAAACCAATTTTCGAAGCTTTTCTGTATCCTTTTTCCATTTTTTCACCGTGGTGTGGTCTAAAATCTCAATCATCTTCTCTTTCGGTGTTTTAGCACCGCTGGTCAGCAGTTTCGGCATGGCGGTCTGGAGTGCGCGCCGGAATTCTTCGCGTCCGGGCTGAAAGTAGTGTTTCAGTACCACGTCGACAGTTTTATGACCTGTGACTTTTTGCACGAGTTCGATCGGCACACTGGCGGTCAGGGCCAGCGTGACCCATGTTACACGGAAACTGTGGAAGTCCCGCACGCTCGCCCGGCGCAGGCCGGTTTTGCGCGCGGCGTGTATCTCGCCGCGAAACTTGACCAGCTTTCCAGAGGTTTGATTTGAGGAGGCCCCCTTGCCTGCACCCTTTTTGTCAGCGTCCTTAAAGCCGGCATCGGCAAAGACCTTGCGAACCCTCCATGTTATTCCGTCCGGGTTGGTGCGATACATCTGCGCCTGTTCGGGGAAAACATCCCTGCCCGTCTGGTTCCTCTGAATCAACTCGTCGTAGAGCATCGGAAAAATCGGAATGGCTACCGTTACGCCGGTCTTCGCCGTCTTCACCGTGATGAAGCGTTGAACCAAATCGACATCTTTCCATTTCAACTGGCAGCAATCCCCCCTGCGCATGGCCGTGCAAATTCCAACCACAAGAATCGGGCGGATGAAATCATCTTGAGCTGCGGCATCGAGAATGGCCTTTAACTCTTCCGGTGTGAACGGATTGCGGAAAACCGTATCGGTGTCGCGGGTGGGCATGCCCTCAAACGGATTAATGCTTCCGGCCGGCAGCAGGTGTTTACAGGTTGCCCGGAGCAGCTTCAGCGTGTCGTTCCATGTCTTGTCCGTCACGCCCCGTGCCGCCTCCGCCGCCATGAAGGCTTGCGCCATCGACCGGGTCACAGGCCCAAGTTCATCGGCCAGCGCAATGATGCCAAATAGTCGCGACACGCTTCTTCGCTTGAAAAATT
>JBAWXO010000411.1:0-2257 GCA_037144035.1 Kiritimatiellales bacterium | reverse complement strand
GTACCAACCGCCGCTATTGGTATTGACCGCATCTCCTACAAGTCTGAATTGTTGGCTTGCACCGTTTCCCCGCAAATGGATTGATGCGGCGCCGAAAAAGTTGGTTGCTTCATTTTTGTACCGGCCGTCCCAGTAAGATACCGTGTTTGTAACCGCAACCGTCCTTAGTGCCCTCACGAGCACACGGTTGCTGATATCGCCCATCGCCAGAGCCTGGGCTCCATTAAAAACCACATTGGTTTGCACTATCGTCAACCACGGAGAAGTATTAATTGGCAGGGGTTGGTCCTGCCGCCAAGTATTCCCATCCGCCACTTTCGCTGCCACGGTTCCATTGGTGAAGGCCGGACTTTCAAAGCCAGACGTCGTGAAGATCAAATTGGTTAAGACCAACCGCGTGTCTTTATACATCGCGGTCAGGGTGACAGGATTGGTCGACATGGCGACTGTAGTACTCTCCGAGCTGACACTGGCCACATTCTGGGTGTTGCCGACCCACTTATCAAAGGTCCTTCCCTCTGCCGGAGCATTCGCCGAGATCGCCACCTGCTGTCCGTTGGTATATGTCCCGCTGCCGGTACCGCTGTTGACCTTCAGGGCGTACGTGATGTCCGTGTACGTCGCGGTCAGGGTGACATTCGTCGCCGGCATGGTTACCACGGCGTTCGTGTAGGTGACGTTATTCACAACCTGCGTATCGCCGGTCCACTGAATAAAGACCTTCCCAGTCGCCGGAGCATTCGCCGTGATCGCCACCTGCTGTCCGTTGGTGCATGCTCCGCCACCGGTGCCGCCGTTAACCGTCAACGTCTGCAGTCCAGCTTTTGAACCGTCGATAACATCCTGCAGGGTTGTGCCAAAACGGAACTCATCCATGGTTATGCTGGTTCGTGAAGAAGCATCCATCCCGCCCACACCCTGAACAGCAAAATAAGTCAGATTTGAAAGCGAGCCGATATCAAAATCTGACACGTTAAGCGCAGCGGTCACATTGGTTCGCCCCTTCTCAAAAACCCAAGCCTTCAGCGTGTCATTTCCTGCGGCCACATCCAACTGAAGGATGATCATCTGCGTATTGGTCGCCTGGGCGGTTGTTAATTTGCTTCCAAGCGTGTTGGTTTTCCCCGCAGCGAACGTAGCCAAATAAGCATCGCCAAGATTGTCTTTCATCACGCCAAACTGTAGTCCCAACTGAAATCTCGCGCCCGTAGATGCAGATAAATTTCCCACCATGCCCATCGTGGCCGATTCGTTACTATCCATAGAAGTCGCCAGCCCGCCCAGACTTACCAACCCGCTCATAAAAAAAGTTGACCCGGTCAAGTTGGTGTTTGCCAGCTGCCGAAGCGAGCCGCGGATGGTGAGGGAATTATTAGTGGTCACAACTCCTGCATTCGTCGTAATCGTAACGGTCCATGCTCCGAGACCACAATTCAGTCCACCGCTTGCCGCGCTCCCCGCCACCGCAATATTCGTCAATGAAGGTGTGGCGAGAGGCTTTACAACTGATGTAACCCCCTGCCAGAGCTTGTTGGTAACAAACCCGGTTGTACCGACCACAACGCTGTTGTTCGATACAGTAGCGAGACCTACTCCATTGGTGTATTGACCGGGAGTGAAAGTGGCTCCGGCTCCGGTTGAAAATGAATCGGATGCGATTAATACCGCTGATGAGGTAGAGGCCAGCATGATGGCCGCGAGTGACACAATGTGTTGTAGTTTTCTCATCCGCTCCCTGTTCTGTTTCGCATGTTAGTTCAGTTATAACATAGTACGTTTGTATACACAATATTTAATTAAAAATTAATGAAACCAATCTAATTATAGGAGGCACAGAGGGCTGGAGGAGAAATTCACCACGGAGGTCCAAGCATCGGAAGATTTTTGACCGCCAAGACGCCAAGCCGCAAAGATAATCCCCTCCGACGGAGGGGTGTGCGAAAGGGTCCAAGCATCGGAAGATTTTTGACCGCCAAGACGCCAAGGCCTCAAAGATACGGAGGGAGACCGCGCAGGGAGAAGGATGAAGTATGAAATATGAAAGATGAATTGCACGCCTTCCGGCGCGCAGACTTCGTGCGCAGCACCGTGGAGTGCGGTGATAAAGGTACTCCGTATCGCCGCTTTTCTCTTTTGTAGCCGAGGTCCGCGACCTCGGAGGCGCGGCCACCGTCCGCACCCACAGAATAAGGAATGAATCTCCTGTAGCCGGGGCCGGTGGCCCCGGAAAAGGCGCGGCCACCGTCCGCACCCACAG
>JBAWXO010000410.1:0-2258 GCA_037144035.1 Kiritimatiellales bacterium | reverse complement strand
GGGTGTTCCGGAGGCCGGGTTTAAAATCCTGCTGGCTCACTCGCCGGAAATCTGCCGCAAGGCCGCTTTTGCAGGCATCAACCTTTACCTGTGCGGCCACACCCACGCAGGCCAGATCTGCCTGCCGGGCGGATATCCTCTGCTTACCAACAGCAAATGCCCCCGCAAATGCCGTTCCGGTTTATGGAGCTTTGAAGAAATGTCCGGCTACACCTCGCGCGGTGCGGGCACCTCGTCCGTGGACGTACGTTTCAATTGCCCACCGGAAATCACCGTGCACACGCTGCGCAGCAAAACAGATTAAGCTGTGCGCTGCTGGTCCTTAAAGAGCGCGTTGCGGGTTTTGACCTTCGGGTCGCGTACCGTATGCGCCACATTAATCAGGAGGCCGACCATCGCCGCCGAAACGAGCAGGCTCGATCCGCCATAGCTGATAAAAGGAAGCGCGATCCCTTTGGTGGGCATGGAGCCGGTGACGACGGCCAAGTTAATCATGGCCTGCAAGGTGATCATCAGTGTAACTCCCAGCCCGGTAAAACGCCCGAAGTCGTCGGAGGCGCGCGCGGCAATGCGCAGTCCGCAGATAAAAATGACGACGAAGAGAATTAATACCGTCAGCGTGGCAATCAGACCCAGTTCCTCGCCGATAATCGGCAGAATGAAGTCGGTATGCGCCTCGGGCAGGTAGTGATATTTCTGGATGCTGTTGCCAAGACCCACGCCGTACGGGCCGCCTGAAGCGAACGCACTCAGGCCGTTGATCAGCTGCCACGCCTCGCCCTGCGAATATTTTTCCGGATGAAGAAAAGCCAGAATGCGGTGCATGCGGTTTTCATTGTGAAAAAGAAAAACGGCCAGCGCACCCAGTCCCGCGCCGGCGAATCCGAACAGATAACGCGGCCGTGCTCCGCCAATATAAAGCAAAGACATCGTCACAAGTCCGACAAGAGCCGTTGTGCCCAAGTCCGGCTCAACCATCAGCAGCATAGCGAAAATACCCAGCCCGGCCATCGGGATCAGGAGGCCGCGTTTAAACGTGTGCATGTAGCGGCGGCGGCATGAAATCCACCAGGCCGCCGCGAGAATGACGCCGATTTTTGCAAACTCCGACGGCTGTATATTGAGCGGGCCGAGACGAATCCAGCGCCAGCTTCCATTGATCTTAGTGCCGATTCCGGGAATGCGGACCAGGATCAAAAACAAAATGCAAAGGCCTGTTATCGGCAGAGCCACCTTGCGGAACCATTGCAGGTCAATTCGTGCGCAGATGATTCCGGCAACCAGAGAAAGAACCATCCAAAAAAGTTGTCGTGTTACAAAATAAGCAGAGTTCCTGTACACGGCGTCGCCGCGCACCATGCTGGCACTGAACAACATGACCAGACCGATGGTAGCCAGAATCAGCACTGCGCCGATCAGAAAAAAAATCGTTCGTTTCATAGCTGAACTATTCCATGAAGCGTCCGGAATGAGAATGAAAAAAGGGACGCCGGTAAAGACGTCCCTTTTTCACAACGATCCGGCTGGTCATTCCGGAATCGGAACCAGCAGTTTGGTGCCGGGCTTGATCGAAGAAGGATCCGTGATGTTATTCAGCTTCATGATTTACTGCTGTGAGCTGCCGTACTGGCGGGCCACATCATACAGCGTTTCGCCCGGATAAAGGACATGTTCATACACCGGGGCACTGGCCGCTGTGGCCACCGGAGCAGCCGCCTTGGCCGCCGGATTAGCAGCGGCGGCAGAGGCCGCCGGAGCAGCTACCTTCGTAACAGCGCCGGTCGAAGCGGTAGCGGCCGGAGCAGCAGCGTCCACTATCGGAGCGGCGGCCGGAAGTGTGGAATCAGCGGCAGCTTTGGCAGCAGGAGCGGACTTCGCCGCCTTGGCGGAAGCTTCCTTCGCCGCAGCAGGCGCCTTAGCTTCACCCTTCTTCGGGATCGTGATCTTCTTACCGACAACAAGACTGTCGCTCTTGAGATCGTTTGCCGCTTTGATTTCAGCGACGGTCAGGCCGCTGCGTTTGGCAATCGTTGAAAGCTTATCGCCCTTCTGAATAACATAGGGTCCCGGCTTGATTGAAGCGGCAGCCGGACGGCTGGAGACTGGGGCAACGTGCTTGGTCGAGGAACTGGAAATAACAGAGCTGGATCCGGGAATACGAAGTTCCTGTCCGACCTTCAGCTGGTTTGGATTGGAAATGCTGTTGTACTCAGCCAGCTTTTTCCAGGATACGCCGTAAGAGGAGGCGATGGACGAAA
>JBAWXO010000409.1:0-2266 GCA_037144035.1 Kiritimatiellales bacterium | reverse complement strand
TTGTCCGCCGCAGGAGGAAACGCGCTCGGCGATCGCGTTCCACCTCTGGAGGGAGACCGGATGTCACGGAGATACGGAGAGGGAAGAGAGATTTTTAACCGCTAATGAACGCGAATGGAGACCGAGAACACACGGAAAGGTTCGGAGGGCTGGAAAATGGGAGTTTCACCACGGAGGGCACAGAGGATTTCGTGCGCAGCACTGTGGAGTGGCTCCCCTCCTCTGGAGGGGTGGCCAGAGGCCGGGGTGGGTTGCGGCGTTTGAATCGTTAAGTACCCTAACGGAACACCCCCGGGGGTGTGTCCCGTTGTGTCTCATTGTGTTCCGTTTTTTCCGCGCGTACCCGCAAAACCGCGATCCTTCGTTCGGTGCGTCTTTATAGCGTTTTATGAAAAGTTGCAGCCGATCTCATTTCTCTCTGGAGGGATGGCGGCCTCGCCGTCCAGGGTCGCCGAGGCCAGCGACCCTCCAAAAGACACGGCTACAGTTCTTTTGAATTTGCTCTAGCCGGTCAAACGGCCAGCGCTTTCTTAATCTGATCCAGCCGCTGGTCATACTCCTGAGGAGACACAAGGTAGGCATGGCAACGCCGATGGGCGAGTTCACTGGCTTGCCGAATCAGTTCTTTGTCGTACGGATTCAGCACAGCCAGCAGTAAATCGTCACCTATCTGCGCAAAGGGCAACGCGCCATGGCGGCTGATAAAGTCCAGCGGGAACACCTCACGGAACTCCTCGCGTTCCTCAAACTGACTTAGCGAAATAATCGGAACTCCGCTCTTTTGGCATAGATGAACCATCAATCGTTCAAATCGGCTGAAATTACGATCGTGCAGAACATGCAGTACGGTCACCGGAACACGGGCCTCCGCGCGCGCGGACATCTCCGTGAGATCGCGCAGCACATTGGAATATTCCTCCTGAGAGAGTTGCTCGTCCTGGAACAGCTCCCAGGCCAGCGCCATCTCAGAATCAACGTCGCCCTTGCGCTGGGCAGACGGCTTCGCCGGTGTTTCCGTGCGCGTCAAATGGGTTGCCGTCTGAAGCTCCTGAAGCCGTTCGATCCGCTTGCGAAGCTCCGGCATTTCGTCCACGATCGATTCGTACTGACGAATGACAAACGCGATCATTTCGGGATTCTGCGCGGCACGCGTGCCGTCATCCAGCCGCTTCAGGCAGTCGAGAGCCTGTTCGGGCTGTTCGAGTTTAAGTAACGTTTCATAGAGTGCGCGTAACGTGAAAAAATCGTCTGGCATCACCTCGAGAATCTGCTCAAGCAGGGCGGCGGTCTGCTGAAGTTCTTCTCTGGCACCGATTGGGTTGCTCATGGATGCTCCTCTGCGTAAAATAAATGACGTTCCAAATTGAAGCATGATTTATGCCGTAGATGCACGGACTGTTTCTTCCAAACATTGGAAAAACAGACGGCGGTTCGTCTTCGTCTTTCCCCTTTTTGTGTCCTTTTGCGCCTTTTTGCCTCTGCCGCTCCTCGCCCACCGCTCCCTTCCTATTTGTTTCCCGGGGTTTAAAAGTCTACCGTGGACGTGTCTTTGGCACCGTTTGTGCTAATTAACTGTGGCAAGTAAAATGATATGAGCGATAAAGCCTATAGAACACTAATGGAAGTCCTCTTCGCACGTTTTCCGGTTCAGGAAGATGCGCTGATGGCCGCGCGCGCGGAAGCCGAAAAAAGCGGAACACCGTTTGAAGAAGTCCTGGTAAACCAAGGGGCTGTACCGGCTCCGGTCATGTTGCTGGCTAAGGCTGAATATCTGGAGATGCCGCCGATCAGCCTCGATAGTTTTCGAATCGATACTTCGCTGGTTGAGATGCTTCCGAAAGCCACCTGGGTGCAGCTGAAGATGCTGCCGCTGTGCAAAACAGGCAGACTGCTGACGGTCGCCGTCGCGGATCCGTTCAATATCATGGGGATCGAAAACCTCAAAACGCAAATCGACTGTCAGATTTTTCCGGTGATTGCCGACCCGAAGGATGTAATCACCGTGCTGGAAGGTTCCTCCAAAGAAAGCTCAAGGGCCCTGGAGGATATTCTCAAAGATATCGAAGATGACAATGAACTGGAAGTCGGCCACGACGCGCTCGTTGCGGAGAGTCTCGAAGAAACGCTGGAAGGCGCCGCAGACGCGCCGGTGGTGCGCATCGTTAATTCCATTCTGATCGAAGCGCTCCGCAAGCATGCGAGCGACATTCATATTGAACCGATGGAAAAGAAAATCCGTCTGCGCTACCGCGTGGACGGCATGCTT
>JBAWXO010000408.1:0-2276 GCA_037144035.1 Kiritimatiellales bacterium | reverse complement strand
TGTTGGCATAATTGATCCGGTCGTAGCCGAACCGGGCTTTCAACCCGGCAACAACCTGCGATGGATAGGCGGGAGCAAAGGGTTCCACCGCCGGCGCCAATGATGATGCCTGCGCTCCTGCGGTGATACTATCGCCAAAAAAGGTCATATTCAGGGGCTGCCCGACCCTTAATTTGTCCATCGCGGCAGTCAAGCTGGTTTTCCACGCGCCCGCCTCCAGTTCGCCCAGTGATCCATTGGTATAGGTGTAGGTCACAACGACATCGAAAGCGGAGTGCTTGTAATTCCCGCCGGGAGAATAAAATGCAGCTCCATTTGTATCCGCAAACCGATAATACGTTGCGTCGATTACATTGGTATAATAGGTCAGCACCGGGATTGCCGAATTTGTCGTCAGCGAAATAAGGCCATCCGTACTGACGGTGTAATCAACGCCTTGCGTAAAGACCCGAGATCCGTCAGCCCGCTTTACACTTTGAATTTCCACAGGCGGAAAAAGCAACCGGGCACTGCGCGGCTGCAGGTCGCTGCAAAACACAACCGATTCGCGTTGCATCAGATTGGTGCTCGAAGTTCCAGAAAACGGAGACACAGATACCGGAGTGGTATAAGCGCTCTCGCCCACTGCATTCGTGGCAGCAACCGCAAAGTAATACAGCGTGCCGTTGCTCAATCCGATCTTTGTGCAAGGGGGTGATGAAACCGCATGGGTCTCCACCACATGTGTCACGCTGTTGGAGGTCATTACCTTGTAGCCCGAGGCACCGGCCGAGGCCGTCCAGCTGAGCGCAACCTGCCTGCAGCCCGCTACGGCGCTTAAGTCTGTCGGGGCGGGAGGTGGAAACGGAATGGTTTCCATGAAGCGGACATAATCCAACTCGAACGTGGCCCCGGTCAGCGTGTTGACCGGATCCAGGCGAAAAGCCGTCAGATTACCGGTCCAGTTGGTTTCAGCGGAAAAATCAAGCAGGTAAGAGTGCCAGCCGCCGTCCGCGGAGGCCTCTACGACCAACGCGGGGATCAGGCTGCCTTTTGCGGCCGTATTCCAGAACAAGTAGAACCGTGGCCCGGCAGTGGCTTTCAGGCGGATTTCAACAACCTTGTATATTCCCACATCGATGGGATTGGTTACCCCCCCGCCCCCAGTCAACCAGACCTGCGCGTCCTCCGTAGCGGCCGTGCATGAAAGGACACCATTCGCTACGTTGGTCGACGAAATATTTTGCAGTCCAGCCTTATTCAAATCTCCATCATGATTAAACTCAAAACCGATCGTGCGGCCGAGGTCCGCCATGATGTAGTCGATCTGAAGCTGGTCCACTGTTCCGTCATTGGTGTAGAGAAACGGATCGATCCGCACGCCTTTCCCATCCGGGCTTAACGCAGAAAAATCAAAGGACGTCTCCGTCAGCGTGGTTCCGGAGGAAACCGACTTGGTTATAAACGCTCCCGCAACAACCGGCGTCGGATAGACATTAACGCTCGTTGAAGCCGCCGAGTCGCGGTTGAGCGCCATGCGGATGCGCACCGACTTGTACAGGGCCGGATTGAAGGACGTCGCCGTCGGGCTATAGGCTATATATCCTGAGTTCGTGTTGGCCGCAAAGTTGTAGGTCGCCGCCCCGTTCGTGATGGAGTTAAAGGTGGCTCGGATCATTGCGGTGGCAGGATTGTTCATCCCGCTGAAATTCTCCAGCACCACCGTCGTAGAGTAGTCCACATCCGTGCGAATCGTCACCTCAGTCGCGGAACCCCCCGGCACGTAATAGACATCCGCATACGTCGCGGTCAGGGTGACCGCATGGGTCGACATCGTGACTAGAGCGTTCGTGTAGGTGACATTATTCACGACCTGCGTATCGCCGATCCACCGGTCAAAGGCCATCCCCGACGCCGGAGTATCCGCCGAGATCGCCACCTGCGTTCCGTTGGTGTAGGAGCCGTCGCCGGTGCCGCTGTTAACCGTCAGCGTATAAGAAGCGGGCGTGCCGCTGGCAACCAGAGTAATCGTTCCGCCGGATGCCAAGACACGGACATCAAGCGACAGGTTGGTCTCCAGACCGATTGTCGAGAAGGTGGCTCCATTGGTCACGACCGAACTCCAGTTCGTGAACACCGCATAGGTTGATCCGTTGCTGACCGCCGTATTGCCGGTGAAGTCAAAAACCGTCTCGCCTGCAAGGGTCAGCGCATTGGTTCCGGCACCTTTAAGAACATCAAACCCGGTGGTAGAAACTTGCATGGTGTTGGTCGAACCCGCCGACAGAGTCAGCGCA
>JBAWXO010000407.1:0-2281 GCA_037144035.1 Kiritimatiellales bacterium | reverse complement strand
AATTCTTCAGCGCGGGCCAGCATTTCATTCGTTTCCGTTTCATTTTCCCGATATCCGGAACATTTGAGTTGTATGAGTTTTGCGACATCGTCAAGAGGGGCATCTTCCTTGTAGGCACCATCCGGCTGCTCCGCAGTTTTCAGTCGCGCGTCCAGGCCGAAAAAAACTCCGCATTCTCTGACAGGATTCCAGGAAAATGGCGAACGATCCATAATTGTCGTAGGAATCAAGACATAGGGAAGAATCGGAGTGTCGTCATCAAGGTGCTCCCACCTCCAGAGTCGGAACCTCAACTGTGCTTCAACGTAGCTTGAAATTCCGGAAGAACATTGCCCCGGCTCTGCAAATTCTCTTTGCCAAACATATTGGTAAAAATAGAACATGACGGCTCGGGCTTGCGGCTGCAAGGCGCACACGGCTTCCCAGCGCCGCTTCTTCTGCCGGTTTTTATCACTCTCACAACATTCGGCCACTTTCATCGACAGATCGGCTATGACAGATTTGTCGTACACGTCGCTCATGTCGAACTACCTCCCTTTTCTTTTATTTGATTGATCCGGTTTGCTCCGATCAGTCTGGCGGGATGATGTATCGTCAGGGCGGAGACTTCATCCTGCGAGAATCCCGCCGTCTTTAAGTTGTCAGCACAACGGCACATGGTCGCGGCAGACCCGACAAAATGGGAGCGATCTTCGGACCAGGCCACCTGCGTCTCATCCACTTCAACGGTCTGACAGCCCAGTGTATAGCGGCCTGGTCCGAGACCGGCAGCCGCCATGGCATCGGTCACAATAAAGCAACGTTCAATGCCGGCTAGTTCTATAATATTTCTAAGCATAAACAGCGGCAGATGCACTCCGTCCGCAATCAATCCGTAATGCAAATGCCGGTGTAGACTGAGCGCCCGCTGAATAATGTTGTCGTGCCGGTGCATATGCATCGGACACCCGTTGCCGAGATGGGTAAACAGGGACAGACCCTGATCAATGCAAACCATTAGTTCAGCCAGCGAGGCATTAGTGTGCCCGGCCGCCACCAGCACATTCTGCTCTGTAAGAAAGCGGGTGACCTTTCCACCCGGATCGGATTCCGGTGCCAGCGTGAACAGACGCACCAATCCGTCGCCCGCCGCCAAAAACCGTTTGGCCAGATCGCAATCAGACTGACATACAGCCGCCAGTGGATGTGCGCCGGCATATCCCTTTTGCGAACTGATAAAAGGACCTTCGACATGTACCCCGGCGATAACCTCTTTGGTCAACGAGTCCAGATTCCGGGCCGCAACCAGATTTTGAAGACAGGCAACCATCTGTTCCGGCGCGGCCGTGATTACCGTGGCCAGAATTTTGGCCGTACCGTCTTTGCGCAGATGCCGTACGGCAGCATGGATTTGTCCCGGCTGAACAGCCGGATCATTAAAATCCACTCCTCCATACCCGTTGACCTGAAGGTCAATGTATCCGTTGTGTTCCATAACTCACTGCTTCAATTTGGATGCTGCGGCTGTATCGAGATGAATGATCGCGTTATCATGCCGCTGTAATATGGAAGCCGGCACCTGCGGTGTGACGTCACCTTCGAGCGCCTTTTGGACCGCGGCGGCCTTGCGTTCATCCGGAATGGTGCAAACTATCATGCGCGACTTCATGATCTGCCGGATCGACATGGAGATCGCCTTCTGAGGAACCGCTGCCATCGACGGAAACCAACCTTCGCCAAACTGCTGCTTACGGCAGCCTTCATCCAGGTCCACCACGATATATGGTTTTTCGGTTACAAAATCAGCCGGCGGGTCATTAAAGGCAAGGTGTCCGTTTTCTCCGATACCTGCAAAACAGACATCAATAGCCTCTTGAGCTATAAGAGCCCCGACCCGCAAACATTCCGCTTCCGGATCCATCTCGCCGTTAATGTAATGAAAATCTTTTACCGGTAGCGGCAGTTTTGAATGGAACCGATCCCAAAGATACCTGCGGAAAGAGGCCGGGTGCGAAACCGGAATACCGACATATTCATCCAGATGAAAGACCGTGACTTTGTCCCAGGCCACATCCGGCTCCTGAAGAAGCGCCGCAATCATATGAAACTGTGAAGCGCCGGTCGCCACAATGATCGCCGCCTGTCCGCGATCTTGAATCGCCGCTCGAATTGCGGCGGCTCCGTCTTTAGCGGCAACCCGCCCCGCTTCTACATCCGTTCTATGCTTAAACATATTCATTCTTTTTACTGTCTTTTGCTTTTTGAGCCAATATTATACCTTTTTTAAGGTAGGCTAGCGCCT
>JBAWXO010000406.1:0-2299 GCA_037144035.1 Kiritimatiellales bacterium | reverse complement strand
GGTCATAAATGCATTGTCATCCGCCGACGTATCCCAGAACAGAGTGGTCGCCAGACCGGCGATAACCGGAAAATCACCCAGCAGCATCCGTGAGAGGTCAATCAGATGAACCCCTTGATCAATCAATTCTCCGCCGCCGGACACCTGCGGATTCATCCGCCACTCACGGTCATAGCCCACTCTCGCGCCGTGTCCGTACCGTCCGCGCACAAACATAAGATCCCCGACGATCCCGGACTCCGCCCATTCCCGTGCTTTGAGCAGGGCCGGATGATAGCGATGATTGAAGCCAACTCGAACCTTCACCTTCTTCTTTTCAATCGCAGCAACTACTGGAGCCAACTCTCGCACAGAACGTCCGGCCGGCTTCTCTACAATCACATGTTTCCCAGCCTCCACAGCACCCAAAGTAATTTCCGCCAGCGAATCATTGATGGTGGAAACAACGACTATCTGTACGGAGGGATGATTCACTGCTTCCCGCCAGTCGTGAAATACCAGCGGCGCGCCGGACGCCTCGGCCAGACTTCTCGCGCGTTCCTCCTGCAGGTCGGCGCAGACGGCAACCCGCGCGCCTTCCAAAGACAGAGCGCGTTTACGGCCGATCAGTCCGCATCCGATGATCGCCACGCCCGGAAGTTCTCTTGCCTCTACCATTCCAACCCCCGGTCTTTGGTAACAATCCGCCGCAGAGTAAACACATCCGATTTTTTAAGCGCCTCAACCTGCTCTGCAGAAAACGGCCAGGGATCCCAAACAGCGCTGAGCAACCGTCCGGTCAGCCCGTCGGACTGAGATGAGGCCAGATAAACCGCCAGTTCAGAACCCTTCTCCAGCGGCGCGCCGCCGCTTTCCTCCTGCTGGAGCGCCTTTTTATAAAAATCCGCGCCCACTTTTTCGGGTCCAGCCGCCAACACTTCCTGCAACATCCGCGTATTCAGAGCCCCAGGTGCTATGGCATTAACATCGATATTGAAGTCCATCAGCTCAAGCGCCAGCGATTCCATAAACCGTATCACCGCCGCCTTAGAAGCCGCATAAGCCGTAATTCTGGCCAGAGGATTGGTCGCGCCGCCGCCCGAGATTTGAATGATCTTTCCTCTCTGCTGATTTTTCATGTGAGGGACCACCTGCCGGCAGAGACAGACCGAACCCATCAGGTTGATCTGTATGGCTTCCACCCATGATTCCCAGTCCACATCCTCAATCGCGCCAAGCGGTCCGTAAACACCGGCATTATTGACTAGAATATCCACAGCGCCGAAAGCGGAAAGAGTCTCGTCGACGAGCCGTTCCGCATCCGCTTCCTGAGCGACATCCGCCTGCACTGCCAGCACAGACTGTCCGCGTTTTGCAACTGATTCAACCTGTCTGACTGCTTCCGAAAGGGTTTTCTGATCCCGCCCACACATCACGACGTTTGCGCCAACGGAAACATAAGCCTTCGCTATGGCCAGTCCCAGCCCGCGGCTGGCGCCGGTTACAACGGCCTTTTTATTTTTCAAAACCTGGTCTGTCATTGGACGGTTCCCACAGCGGCATAATCCACACGTTTATCTTTTCCCATCGTTTCTGCAAGAAACCGGTTGGGATCCACTACGACAGCTTTTTTCATCCGCCCCACAACATCATCCGCATGGATCGTTTTATATTGCGGCCATTCTGTAGTAACAAGCAGTAAATCCGCGCCGCGGCAGACTTCCAGCGGATCCGCATTGAACTGGATTATCGACTTCAGTTCATCCGGAATTTCCGGACTGGACGGGTCATGCGCCCGGATCGTGAATCCCCGGCCGGCCAGCCGCCGGCAGAGTTCCACGGCGAGAGAGCGACGAAGCGTATTCGTGCCCGGCTTGTAGGTCAGACCCCACACAGCGATCACCGCGCCGTTTCCGGCAGATCCGAGCTTTCGTTCCACAACACGATCCACCCATGTTTTGTGGCGGTTATTGCTCTCGGCAATTGAGTTCACCAGCATCAGCGGCAAATTGTGTTCGGACCCGCGCCGGCCCAGAAAAACCACATCCCGCGCCAGCGTTCCACCGGCAAACGGTCCACCGGGACCAAGGTATGCCTTGGGACCAATCCGGACATCGCTCTTTAAGCCGGCCGACACTTCTTTGGCATCTGCACCAGTCTGTTCGCAAACACGCGCAATCTCGTTAATGAACGTGATGGACAAGGCCAGAAAAGACCTGATGCGGCTTGGTATCCCGGAGGATGCCATTGCCGTTTATACCTCGGATGAACCGGATGACGACCTGATGGCCGTTGCGCGTGACGAATCAAAAGAGGTGCT
>JBAWXO010000405.1:0-2303 GCA_037144035.1 Kiritimatiellales bacterium | reverse complement strand
CGCTATATGGATGCTCTGGATCTGTATGGCGCGCTGCCGCTCAAAGAAACCATCACAGTTACAAAGACCGGTGAGTTGCCGTATGCAGGGCAGGTGAATATGAAAGGCGACATCCATTACACGCCGATTGTACATGACAACGGCTGTACTTACACGGTCGGCGTCGAATGGGTTAAGCCCGAAGAGCTGGCGAACTATCCGCTGGCTGCCGGCTGGAAGGGAACGAATGACCTGTGGCTTGCCCGCGCCAAAATCACAAAGATTGATCCGGACGGCAAGCAGACGACCGTTGCGCTGGAAGGGAATGATTTCATTTTTACCGCTTCGGATGTGAAGATGCACGGCTGGAGTCTGGGCGTGGATCGCGACGGCTATCTGCATCTGACCGGTGGCATGCATAATATTGTGCTACCGGAACGCTACATACCCGGCAGTTTTGAAAAGCTGGGTCTATCGCGCGATTACAACGCCGAAACCTTTCCCAACATCATGTACTGGGTTTCGGAAAAACCAGGAGACATCACCTCGTTCAAGTTTGCCGGGCAGAAAAACAATCCGCGCACGATTCCTGTGTTACAGGGGCTGAATTACATGTCGATCGAACGCGACCGCAACGGAGCCCTCTATGTTTTCGGGCGTATTTATGCGCAGGGCATGCAGGCGTTCGGTCTCTACCGTTACGATGCCTCCGCAAAGCGTTGGAAAGCGCTGGGCGGGTTTGCACCCGATATGAAAAAAGCCGATCCGGCTTGGGCGAATCTGCAAATCATGAGCGGAGATGTAGGTCTGCTCCGTTCTTTGCAGGTCAAGGTTGACGACCCGCGAACCAAAGCGATCTTCTGGGATAAGGGAACCAGCTGGTATGCGTTCAGCCGCGGCAGTTTACGCTTTGATAAGCAGAACCGGATGCACTTTTCGGTCCCGTTGCGCTCGATCGGCCCGGATGGAATCATGGTGTCTCAGGCTCTCTATGCGTACTCGGATGACTGCGGGGAAACCTTCTATCGTGCCGACGGTACTCTGATTCAATCTCTTCCGATGGGCGGAGTTCCCGGACCTAATCAGGCTGACGTGCTGGGCGAGGCCGGTTCGACCATCGTCTATTTTGATGCGCACGGCATTCCTGCTGTGTGCGGGAGTGCTCCGTATTATTGGCACACCGGACTGGGGCGGTGGATAAAATTCAAAGCTCCTGTCGGCGGGCTGTCTAATGTGTTTCCTGACAGCCGCGGGTTCATCACCTGGCGCAGTGAAGGTGGCGAAAAAATGTGGCGCTCCGCCGGTCACGGGCTTGACGGACGATCCCATGAGATCGCTGCGCTCCCCTTCGATAAAGGGAAACGCAACTACACCAACAACGCGGACTGGCGGGAGTTTTATGACACCGGACGGTGGATGGCTGTGCAGGTTCGGTACAGTGAACGCGTTCAGCACCCGTCGATTTACGATATTCAATTTTCGCACAAAGCCCGGTAATAGAATTTATGGAATCATCTGTCAGTTCCCGCAGTATTGAAGAGTCGTTTGTCCATCCAGACGCTCTTTATCGCGGCGCGCCGTTCTGGTCCTGGAACGGGGTGTTGGAGAAAGAGGAGCTGCTTCGGCAGATTGATGTATTCGGGCAGATGGGGATCGGCGGCTTCACTATTCATGTGCGCACCGGTCTGGAAACAGAGTATCTCGGCGACGAGTTCATGGATCTGGTCAAAGTCTGTCGTGATTACGCCGCCTCAAAGGGGATGCTTGTCTGGCTCTATGATGAGGATCGCTGGCCGTCCGGTTATGGCGGCGGATTAGTCACGCAGCACGAAGAGTTCCGCCTGCGGCAGTTGCTTTTCACCCGTACACCGCTCACCGGCGGTGAATCTCCGGTTGTTGCCGAGGCGGGTGCGGTGAGTGTGAGGCAGGAGCAGGGCGAACTGCTGGCCCGGTTTGCCGTGCGGCTGGAGGACGGTCATCTGCAATCGTACCGGCTGCTGCGCGCAGGTGAGTCGGCCTCCGCAGATGAAAACGTCTGGTACGCCTATCTGCAAGTCTCGGGAGTTTCTTCATGGTTCAACAATCTGACTTATGTCGATACGCTCAATCCGAAGGCCATTCAGGAGTTCATCCGGACAACCTACGAGCGCTACCGCACGGCAGTCGGTGAAAGTTTCGGTTCGGTGATCCCGGCCATATTTACCGACGAACCGCAGTTCACGCATCGCAAACCGTTGCGCCGGGCGGATAGCGGCGAGGATGTGTTTTTCCCGTGGACACCCGACCTTGACGCATCATTCCCTAAAACATTCGGCGAGTTGATG
>JBAWXO010000404.1:0-2307 GCA_037144035.1 Kiritimatiellales bacterium | reverse complement strand
GAAGTGAACGTATTCGTGCAGGAAGGTTGACCCCCATACTGGGGGTTCGGACAAATCCATCAGCCTGTTTAGATTTTTCAAATCGTCGCACGTGTTGACTCGCAAATGAATAAACCCGGGCTCATAATATCCGCGTGCCGTAAACTCGACGTCCGATAGCCCTAGGCTAGTTTCTGGGTTACAGCTTCTATTCATAGGTCACGATGTCATTTCGTAGAGCGGCATGGCGGGTCTCCTATTTATGATTTGGGCGGGCGGCCGCGGCGGCCGGTGCCTTTACTTGGTTGAGCGGAAATCTTGCGGTCGTTGGGGGTGCCGGTGAGTTCGGCGACGAGGGCGGAAAGGAGGTTGGCGGCGGCGGCGCGGGAGGCGGCGAGCTGCGTTTCCAACTCGTCCACCAAGGCCATCAGTTGCTCCACTTTGGCCACGATCCGGCGTTGTTCGGCGAGGGGTGGAAGAGGGACAGTTATCCGCACCATTCGGGTTAACCCTAAATCTCGATTACCGATTCCATGCGTGTGCCGTTGTGACTGCTCATAGCAGTGAGGCGAATTAAGAGCCAGGGCGACGTATTGTGACAAGAGGTGATCTTTGGCTACTTTTAAAACAGCAAGGTGCACCCACACGCTGAAGTCGAAGTTCAAATTATTGACGAGCGCAATTCCTGTCGTACCACCCTTTGTGTAGAGAATGTCGCCCTCCGTCGCTTTCACTTTTCGGCAAAACTCCTCGTGGTCGGATTGGGATACATATTTTATGTCCCCCAATTGAAAGCCGTTGACTGCAATGTTTCGAGTCGAAAGAAATGGAACTCCGTCACCTGCAGACACATATTTCGGAGAGAAGTGCGGCCCATCTCCAACAGAATAAACCAAGTCTTCGAGTTGGCTCCAATGCCATCCCGCGGGCACGGTAAACGGCAATTCCAATGGATCCGGCGGATCGATGGGCTTTCGGCGAGAGATGAGTTTCTCGTCTGCAAGCCGAGCTTTGTCCACATTGATGTTCTTCACCACCGTGGCAGCCGGTTCGTCGTTGGGGTCTTGGGGGAGAAGTTTGCCTTGGACGGCGAGGGTGAGTATGGACTGCCGCAAGGATGAAGGATGAATGTTGAATGATGAATGAAAGAGGAAGTTGAGGTTGGCCGGGGTGGGCGCGTCGGCAAAGCGGGACAGCGACGCGCGGGTAAGCACGGCCTTTTTTTCTTCGCGCTCTTTCTGTTGAGTCTCCAGCCGGTCACACAACGCCATCATCTCTTCCACCTTCGCCACAATCCGCTTCTGCTCCGCGAGTGGTGGGAGAGGAACGGGAATGGAGAGCCACTTCCCTTTGTTCAGAATCGCAAGCGTTGTGCTGCTTGATTTTTTCCACGCGGCGGCTTGGAAAAAGCGTGAGCGGGCGGCGATCAACAGGTATCGCGAATCAACGGACGCGACGGGTGTGAGTGAATTGATCTGCTGATTGAAAGCGCACTCCCGCTCGATCAGGTTGCATTTCCCAATCGTTCCGATGCAGACCATGAGAAGGCTTCCGCTCGGGGCAAGGCGACTACCCCTTTCTGCACCGTGCCGAGTCAGACTCTCGTTTGAATAGTTGATCGAATTGGGAAGAATGTCCGCAGGCTTGATAAAGGGAATGTCGCCGTTGAATGCATCGTGGTCGGTCTTGCTCGGTGTTGTTCCCGTTTGAGCGGCCCCGATCTCGGCAAGCTCCATCCATCGCCAATGGGAAGGAACATCGAAGGGCTGTTCTACTTCTTCGACTGACTCTTTTGGCGAGCGCAATCCAAGTGAGTTCGCGAGGGCGGCGGCATTTTCACGGAACTCGATTACGGAAGGGACTGTGCCATCGCTCGGAAGCGCGGATGCGAGTCTTCCTTGAACTGCAAGTTCCAGCACCAGCTCACGCATCTTCGCCCCCGCATCGGGCGCGTCGGCGAACTGGTCGAATTTTTCAAAGAAGGTTTCCAGCTTCATTCAGCAGTCCCGGCAGTGGCGGTAAGAGCGTGGTGGAGTTCCTGTTTCAGCGCGGCGCGGGTGGCGGCGATCTGGGCGAGGAGCTTTTCGTATTCAGGAAGCAGATGATCCACGTCGCCGGGGCCGGTGTCGGGGTTATGCGGGTTTTTGAGGTCGAGGTTGTAATTGCCCGCTTTGATCTGGTCGATGGAGACGCGCCACGCCTGTTCGTTTTCGACGCGGTTTTCCCACCATGCTCTTTCCGGCTCGAACTCTTCAATGCGGATGGGTTTGCCCTTGTTGTAGCTCTTGGCTCCCGCCGGATAAGGATGTTCATAATACCAGATTTCCG
>JBAWXO010000403.1:0-2308 GCA_037144035.1 Kiritimatiellales bacterium | reverse complement strand
GGAGCGGACGAGCGCACACCGACGGCGGATGGGGCGTAAAATTGGGGCGGACGATACCCGCAAAAGACAACAATTCCCATTCGTTAGAAATCTTCTCCTGCCTAGGAATGTCCGGGAATTGGAATGCTAAAAATAAAAAGCTCAACGGTTGCAAAAACTCACTTCCGTGAAGATGCGTTTTTGTTGAGTTTTACGCGACAAAGGCGTGGTTCAGAACATTTTTTCCAGCGTTTGGAAGGTTTTGAGGTGGTCGTAGGCGGTCAGGTCAAGGTGGATCGGGGTGATGGAGACGTAGCCGTCGTGAACGGCGTGAATATCGACGTCATCGCCGTCATCATGGACTTCAAGCGCGCCGTCGAGCCAGTAGTAGGTGCGTCCGCGCGGATCGAGCCGCTTATGAAATTTCTCGATGAAGCGCGAGCGGCCCATGCGGGTGATTTTGATGCCTTTGAGCTGGTCGTACGGCAGGTTGGGCATGTTGACGTTGAGCAGAACGTTGGGCGGCATCGGATTGGCGATGATTTTTTTCGTGAGCTCCTTGACGATTCGTCCGGCCATTTCCCACTGGGGATCGGTGTACGTGCAAAGAGAAAAGGCGACACCGGGGATGCCGAGTACCACACCTTCCGTCGCCGCCGAAACGGTGCCGGAATAGATAACGCTGATGCCGGTGTTGGAACCAAGGTTAATGCCGCTCAAGACCAGGTCGGGCGGCGTATCTTTCATCATCGCGCAAACAGCCAGCTTGATGCAGTCGGCCGGAGTTCCGCCGATACCGTATCCGAAAAACTCGCCGTTTTTATCGACCGGCATACTTTTAATCGGATCGGCCAGCGTGATGGCATGTCCGGCCGCGCTGCGCTCGACGTCGGGCGCGATCACATGGAGTTCGCCGAGCTCCTTCACCGCATTGTGCAACGCGGCGATACCTGGCGCGTGAATGCCATCGTCGTTACAAATTAAAATTCTCATGGATTGACTGGTTTACTTTTCTGCCAGACAAAGGCGGGATCGATGATCGGGCCGTACGAGTCATCGATCGGCACAAAGAACGTTCCGATCTCGAATGCACCAACCCCGGCGCGGACAACGGTCATGATGGCGCCGGAAGGAATACCGACCGGAAGAACAGCCCACCAGCCTCTATCCTGACCGGAGACAATCATCTGGCGCGGAATTTCGCCCCAGCAGGTCAGAACATTAAAAATCCCGCGGCACAACTTGGCGGACATATCCTGAACGACGCCTTCCGCATGGGAAATATCCTGTCCGGCAACCGTTTCGGCGCGTAACGCACCCGCCGCACAAAAAACAACCAGCAATATGAATAAGAACCGCATGACCCGTCCTCCTGATTAATGCCATGAGGCTAGTTTAAGCCCTGCACGGCGACAAGAATATTTGAGAGATGGAATGATGGAGTAAAGGAATGATGGATTATTGCGAGACGAAGCCCCAGCCCCATTAACTCAGTGCTCCGCTATTCCATCATTCCAATATTCCGTGGCGGTTGTTACCTCTTGCCATCTTCCCGACGGCTCGGTACCTTTTGTGGCTCATGGGATACGAAGTTCTAGCACGGAAATGGCGGCCGCAGGTTTTCGCGGATGTGGTGGGTCAAAACCACGTCACACAGACGCTGCATAACGCGATCAAAAGCGACCGGCTGGCGCACGCTTATCTGTTTGTCGGCCCGCGAGGCACCGGCAAAACCACCACGGCACGTATTCTGGCCAAGGCGCTGAACTGCCAGAACCGCCAGGGTTCCGAACCCTGTAACACCTGCGACTCCTGCAAGGAGATCATGAAAGGCAGCAGTCTCGATGTGATTGAAATCGACGGAGCTTCGAACCGCGGCATTGATGCCGTGCAGGAACTGCGCGACAACGTCCGCTACGCCCCGATACGCGGCCCGTTTAAAATCTACATCATCGACGAAGTTCACATGCTCACACGCGAGGCCTTCAATGCGATTCTGAAAACTCTCGAAGAGCCGCCGCCGCACGTTAAGTTTTTCTTCGCCACCACCGAGCCGCAAAAAGTTCTCACCACCATCCTGTCGCGCTGCCAGCGCTTTGACCTGCGGCGCATTTCGATCGCAGATATCACCGCACAACTGCAAAAAATTTCCAAAGCCGAAGGAATCAAAATCAGCGCCGACGCTCTGCTCGCCATCGCCCGTGGGGCGGAAGGCGGTCTGCGCGACGCCGAAAGCGCGCTCGACCAGCTGGTCTCATTCCGGGGCAAAACGATTGAAGAAGCTGACGTTCTCTCCGTTTTCGGACTGATCAGCCGCGCACAGCTCGAA
>JBAWXO010000402.1:0-2310 GCA_037144035.1 Kiritimatiellales bacterium | reverse complement strand
CCGCGCATTATGGCAACGGCGGGGCGAATCAGCGGTTTGGTGATTCAAGCGCTGCGCTATATTGGCCAGACTCATGTGGATGAAGAGGTGATCGCCAGTTTGGAGCGGCGGCTGGACGATGCGGCGCGCCGGCAATTGATGAAGGATATTCGCTATGCCCCTTCATGGGTTGCTGAAATTTTTAAACGGTTGGCTGCTGGAGCGGAATCATGAAAAATTTTGTACGACTGCCTGCCGGCCAAAGACTGGCCTATTTTGAGCAGGCTTCGGAATTGCTGGGCATCCCGGCGGTTGCGGTCGAAAAGGACTTCTGGGTTGTCTGGGTGCTGGATCGACTTTTCAGCTCCGATTTGATCGGTTCGAAGATTTTGTTTAAGGGCGGAACGTCTCTGGCCAAGGTGTTCGGACTGATTGACCGGTTTTCGGAAGATATTGATCTGATTCTCGACTGGAACGAGGTGGTGTCGGAGGATCCGATGGCAGAACGATCCAAAACAAAACAGGATCGCTTTAACAAGGATGTGCCGGTGCTGTCCCGCGCATATATCGAGCAGACCTTCCTGCCGGAGGTTTTGCGCCTGACCGGCGACTTCTGCTCCGCAGAGATTGAGCAGGACGCACCGGATGTGATCAATATCCGCTATCCGTCCGGTTTTGAAAGCGGCTATCTCCGCCCCGAAATCCGGCTGGAAATCGGGCCGCTGGCGCAGTGGATTCCCAATGCTCGCTATACGGTGCGTCCGTATGCGGCGGGGGTGCTGCCGAAACTGTTTGATCAGCCGGAATGTCAGGTTCATGCGATCAAGGCGGAACGTACGTTCTGGGAAAAGGCGACGATTCTGCACCACGAAGCCAATCGGCCCGACGATTCACCGGTTCCGCTCCGCTATTCACGCCATTATTACGATCTCTTTAAAATGGCGGAGCAGACCGACCTGAAAAACGCGGCCTTGGCGGATTTGGATCTGCTCAAATCCGTCGTCGAATTTAAAAAGAAGTTCTATCCGCGCGGCTGGGCGGAGTATGACAAGGCGAAGCCCGGCACGTTGAAACTGATCCCGCCGGATCGGATTCTGGAGGCAATGCGCAAAGATTATGCGGCCATGCAGGAAATGATTTTCGGACGGCGACCCTCTTTTGATGAGATCATTGCCGGGTTGAAAACGCTGGAGAGCGAAATCAATTCCTGATAATGCATCATTAACTTCCTCTGTTCATCCGGAAGAAGCCGTTTGCGTTGACCCCCTTGGTTTTGAAAGATATGCTCAACGGCAAGATGTATCACTGTTTAAAATGCTTAACCTTGTGTAAATAAAGAGCGGGAAAAATCAGCGAATGAGCGCCACCATTTCTTCAGAGCGAGACCTTGAGCAGCGGTTCATCGAAAAGCTCTGCAGTTTAAAATACGAATACCGCCCGGACATTTGTGACCGCGCCGCACTGGAGAAGAATTTCCGCGAGAGATTTCAGGCGCTGAATCATGTCAATCTGACGGACAGTGAATTCTCGCGCCTGCTGGAGGAAATCATCACCCCGGATGTGTTTACGGCCGCCCGTATGCTGCGCGAGCGCAACAGTTTCACCCGCGACGACGGCACGCCGTTGAACTACACTCTGGTGAATATCAAGGACTGGTGCAAAAACCGGTTCGAGGTGGTTAACCAACTTCGCATCAATACCGACTACAGTCATCACCGCTATGATGTGATTCTGCTGATCAACGGGGTTCCGGTCGTACAGGTTGAGCTGAAAACTCTGGGTGTCAATCCCCGCCGGGCCATGGAGCAGATTGTTGAATACAAAAATGATCCCGGCAACGGATACACCCGGACACTGCTCTGCTTCATTCAGCTTTTCATCGTCAGCAACCGCAGCGACACCTGGTATTTCGCCAACAACAACGCCCGTCATTTCAGTTTCAATGCGGACGAGCGTTTCCTGCCCGTTTATCAGTTTGCGGCAGAAGACAACCGGAAGATCACCCATCTCGACAGCTTTGCCGAAAGCTTTCTGCCCAAATGCACGCTCGGCCAGATGATCAGCCGCTACATGGTTCTGATTGCCAGCGAACAGAAGATGCTGATGATGCGGCCCTATCAAATCTACGCCGTAAAACACATTGTGGATTGCATTCACCAGAACTGCGGCAACGGCTACATCTGGCATACCACCGGGAGCGGCAAAACGCTCACCTCGTTCAAAGCCTCCACACTGCTCAAAGACAATCCCGACATTGAAAAATGCCTCTTCGTTGTGGACCGCAAAGACCTTGACCGCCAGACCCGCGAGGAGTTCAACCGCTTTCAGGAA
>JBAWXO010000401.1:0-2312 GCA_037144035.1 Kiritimatiellales bacterium | reverse complement strand
CTCTTCATGGCTAGCACCCTGATCGATAGAGGCAAATCCAGAGAAATCAATACCTTCGCCATTATGATTTTCAACCGCATCTCTATATGAATTTTGCTGTGCCGTAGATAAACCTTTCCACCATTCTTTAAAATCTTCTTCTCTAAGCTCCTTCACATTAACACCAACGTCAGAACTAATACCTTTTTGTTGATTTGCTTTCATTTTCTTTGCTGCAGGAGTTAATTCATAAGGTTTTTCATCTTCTTTTGGTTTATACGTACCTTCTGCACCCCATCCCAAAAATTCCCCTTTCATAACATATTGCACAGACCTCATCAAGGCTAACACTGAGAAGCCCAACCCTTTTGCCCAAGAACCATCGCTAAAAGCCTTTACCGCATCAAATATTAACTCACCAATTTTATCTAATCCTTGAGCCGCTGCAGTATTCCCAACATCCGCATAGTCATAGTCGTTTGCGTACCAGAATGAATTGAGTTCTACGAGGTCGCTGAATTTATGCCCGCCGCCGATTCCGGCGCGGTTGACGTCCATATCGGGATTGTCCCGGTCTCTGAACCGGCGCCAGTCGTAAATCGCCTCTAGGGTGGTGACTTTATCAAGGTGAAATCCGGCGCGCAGACCGTGCTGTTGAGTGGAGTTGCCGTACTTGTCTTTCCGGTAGCGGTTTTCCTGAGTGACTACCGGTTCCTGGGCGTACTTTATTTCTCTGTGAAGCTGCTGACCTGAGGGACGTTCAGGGTAGGCGGCAATCAGGCCTCCCAGGGTTTGATTGGCCTGATCGTCCCGTCCGTACCAATGCTGGGCAAAAGCCAGTCCTTCCAATGCATCGATGTTCCCCGGGAACTCATTGAGAATGGCCAAATATAAATCTCGCCCCTGCCGGTGATATCCCTGCCAGACCCGGCAGCGGGCGATACCGTTCAGAGCTTCTACGTTGTGCAGGTCTATGGCCGTGACCTGCTGGAAAAGACGAATTGCCTCTTCGAGATGGTCGATCCGGCTGAGAGCGTCGGCTTTGCCGTTCAGCGCTTCGATGTTGGCGGGCTGAGCCGCCAGCACAAGATCATATTCCGCCACGGCGGCCTTCGGACGATCCGACCAGCGGAGCGCGCGCGCCAGACCCAATCGTGACCGCAGATCATGTGGGTTGTGCTTTAGCGCATCGCGGAAAACAGGTTCGGCTTCTTTGGCCTGACCGTTCCAGCAATACTGATCTGCCAAGTCTGCCAGAAATTCATATTGTTTTTCCGGATGCTGGTTTCGCACTGCTTCAAAGAGCCGGATCGCTTCCGCATGCCGATCCGTATAGGTCTGAACCCGGGCCATTTCGACCACCAGACCCGGATCGCGCCAGAGCCAGGATTCTATTTCCGTGTATACCTCAAGGGCGGCGGGGTATTGCTTCTGTTCCACCAGAAGTCGGGCCTGCCCCAAACGCAAGACCGGATCGATTGTCTGTCCGTAAGCCCACCCCGTCAGCCAAAGGATAATTCCCGCTGTAACGCCGAAGAGATGTTTTTTCATGAGTCCGCCCGTGTTGTCATAACCCATTCCTTGGATCCGGCCAGTTCGTCGCGAATAGCGACCACCTGTAAGATGTTTTTGTAAATGGTGTAGAAGAAGGTAGCGGCGCCGTACAAGAGATAACGCAACGGTGAATAGCGCGGAACAGAAAGGATCCACGCGGCAATCATTTCATAGAGGCCGCTCAACAGGGTGAACCCCACGGCGAACAGAACATAAGGAGTGACGGGAAGTTCGATGTGACCGCGGCATAGCCAATAGGCCGCAAGAATCGGGAAAAGGAGATGACTGACCAGGTCGTAGAAAACGCGCCACAGCAGAAGCGTCGTCCAGATAAATTTCTGCCGCAGGTTCAGGTGCTGACTCTGCCAGACGGCTTTTTGATAGGCCGTCGAACACTGGTACCAGCCCTGCGCCCAGCGCTTGCGCTGAAACCATAGGCCGGTCCATGTAGTCGGCGCTTCCTCGGAGGATAGAATGCTGCGGTCGTGGATGAAGTGGTATCCGGCCAGCGTGGCCCGCAGTGTGGCGTCAATATCCTCCGTCAGGCGGTCGTTACGGAAACGAATAGTTTTCAGCACGGAGGCGCGCCAGTACCCGTTAGAGCCGCCGAAGAGAGCGGTGCGGAAAAGCCGGAACTTGGCAAAATGGCTCACTCCGTAGATGGCTTGAAATTCGACGGAAACCAGAGCGGAGACCAGCCCGGAGTTTCCGTTGCGAATAACACAGCGCCCTTGAACGACATCGAAACCGTCTTCCAGCCAGCGCCATGCACGGGTCAG
>JBAWXO010000400.1:0-2312 GCA_037144035.1 Kiritimatiellales bacterium | reverse complement strand
GGGAGGACATCCACCCCTTGCAGGACACCTGCCCTTATTTAAGTTAACGTCATATTACTATAAAGGGGGGGGCAACCGACGGACGGGAGCCGGATGCTGCGACGAAAAATATCTTCCTTTGAAGAGCTATGACCTGGCGAATCGATCCACCCGAAAGAGGCTCTAAAAACGCACTTTCGTGAACCATCCGTTACGTGTTCTATTGTGGCTCATGACAAAGAAATCAGCGTTGGAGAAATCAGCGAACGTATCCGTCGGCAATCGTGATTTTTTATTCGCCACGCCAATTGAGCCACACCCATCCGCCCGATCTGTTCAAAATGAACATCCATCGTCGCAGGGAAGGGCTTAATTCCTGCCAAACACGCCTGCTGATTATTGCAACCGATCAAGATGGTCTTACCCGGCACAATGATCTCCTCGCAAACCATTTCCGGATAGAGCGTGACCATGGACTGATCACAGTCAAAAAAAATCCCGTCCGCAGAACGAACCGTCTTTTTGAACTGCGTAATGATTTCGTCAATATACACTACTTCCGGATAGACTGTTCGCGCCTCCGGCAATGGCTGCACGGCCACCAAAGCCTGAGTGCTGATGCCCTGCTTACCCGCAACATAACAGAATCCTTCCTCGCGAAGCGCGGAAACCCGATCGGCTCTCCCCAGTTTTATAATCGTCAGCTTACGGCAACCGTGGCTGATCAGATACTTCGCGGCCATCATTCCCGCCTCACGATGATCCGGCATCACATGGTCTCCCCATGTCGGGGTCCACGGATTGTTCATCACCCAGCAACACGGCTGGGTTCTCAAAAAAATTTCAACGGTCGGATGGGGCTGCATTCCGTGCAGGATAAATCCGGAAAACTTTCCATTCGCAAGCGTATCTGAGATATCCGTCTCTGCTCCGACAAGCTGGAACTCAATACTAAAGCCAACATCACGTCCGCCATCTTGAACCCCTCGCTGCAACGCAGGAGAAAACGAATGCACATCGCTAATGGTATGATATCGGTCGACAAACATGACAAAGGCTATCTTTTTTTTACTTGCCGACGCGCCGGACTTCGGCCCTGGACGCCGGACAGCCGGAAAATACCCGAGCTGCTCGGCAATTTTCAGAACATGTGCCTTTGTCGTCGGCTTAGCCAGCGGACTGTCATTGATCACACGTGACACGGTCGTAACCGAAACTCCAGCCTTTTTAGCTACATCAACAATTGATTTCGTTTTCCTGTGTTTTGATGGCATATACCACACTCGCTTAATGATAGTGAAATTTGATTATTTGACCCAGTTCACTTTTCTGTATTCCCTTCAACGCTGATCCAAATTAATCCCATGCTAGCGGGTATTTCTGGTTTTGTCACACCCTTTGGAAGTTCTCCGGCAAATTATATGACGTTAACTTAAATAATCTCATTCTCTCGCCCGCTCCCTTTGGTCGCTCAAGGCGCGGAGGCGCAGGAGTCCTGAAAACAGCCCCTTTCTGTATTGCCCAGCGGCTTCGCGGCTTTGCGCGAAACAATTCCACTCAAAGTTTTTTCATATTATACGGAATTAATCTGAATAATATTTTCAACAGAAGGTGACGAAGGAGCCCCAAAGAAGAACCGGATGCAGGGAAAAGCTTTATTCTTGAATCTACTTCATTGCCCTTTGTTTTCTTCTGTAAAACAAAATTAATACTTATTTAAATTAATCCCATATAAAATGCCTAAGGGTCAATAGCGCGGGTTACCTTAACTCGCAATATCATCAACGTTACGTATCTCTATACGACATTGGCTTCCATCCGCACTGCCCGCCTGTATAACCCCCGCCCTTATTCCTAGGGGCGGGTTTCCGTTACTCTCAGGACGGTGTTACGGCAGCCGCACCTTGACCTGATAGTGGTTGACCCTGCCATCCGGGGTTGTGTTGGTGTAGCTGTTCTGCGGAAGAGTTATGTTGTCCTGCAGATTCGCAAACCCTTTCACCAGGTTCGTCGACCAGTAGACCGAATAGATCCGGTTCGACTGCGCGGTCCAGGTGATTACGTTGCGGGTGGCCTGCGCCGCCTTGAAACAGGAGGCGGAATTGGTCGGATCGGTTCCGGCAATGTATTCCTGCCACGTCAGCAGACCGTCGTTGTCCTGGTCGAGAACGGCATCCGCGACATAATTGGTGAGCCCGTATTGATCCAGCCACGCGTATGGCGTGCCGTTGGTGGTAGACTGTGGCGCGGCATCTTTATACGTCGCGGTCAGGGAAACAGTCTGTGCCGGCATCGTCACCGTGGTGCTCGAGGAATTGGAATCGGCCAAATAC
>JBAWXO010000399.1:0-2318 GCA_037144035.1 Kiritimatiellales bacterium | reverse complement strand
GCAGGACGCTGGTCAGCGTCAAAAGGGTGCACCCGAGGAAAAAGATGTGATAATGATTGATCTCCGCGCCCCACAGAACAACTTTCCATCCCTTTATGGCGTGCATGATCACACCCGACAGCACCGAAGCCAGCGCGGCACTAATTCCAACCAGAAGCCGTACAAAACTGATATAGCCACCGCGCCCTTTGGCCGGAAGAATTTCCAGGCCGTAGTTGGTGGCCAGCATCATGTGCGTTGTGCCGGCCGCACCGTTGATAAACTGATAGATGATGATCGGAATAACGCCCCACCAGGCGGAAGAGACCCAAAGCAGCATGGACAGCGCGGCGAAACCTGAAATAAAAGCCAGCGGCAATCTCGTGCCGGTACGGTCGGATACTTTTCCCATAATCAGCAACATGAAGATATTAATGAAGTTAGTAATGGCAAATACCATGAGGATCTTGTCCATAGTATAATTAAGCGAATCCAGCATATATGCGGTGGAGAACGCCACCAAGGCGGTGCGTCCACCCGCCCAGGGGACATAAAACCAAATGTATTTCCAAAGTGCTGCGTTTTTATAATTAAGACGCTCTTCGTGATGCCGTCGCGAAATCAGATTCGTTGTTTGCGGTGACCGGTCCGTCACGGAAGCCGTCATTACGAGGGCCACAACGTGCGAAATTGCAATCACAACAAACATGCCCGCATAGGCCGGTAGCGTTGGCCAGCGTGCGGCAATCTGCCCAAACAACAGAACGAACCCCAGCATTCCCACAGCAACCACCACCCACTTGATGCTGGTAAACCAACCACGCAGTGAAACAGGAACTAAATCACCGATCCAACCTGCCTCAACAATGCCCTGTATTCCGCTGATACCGGACATGCAAAAAACCAGCAACAAATACACGATCAGCACGGTAGCTTTGTACGCCGGCCACATAGCAGCGCCAAAGACCGACAGTGCCAACAACGAAACAGACAGTAAGCCCAGCATCAAAACCATTCTCATGGCCTTGGCGTTTGAACGAAATAGACGAAGTAACACGGGCCCGAGCCAGAGAAAGAGACAGGAACCATAATTCACGGCACTGACCAGCCCCAAATGAAACTCCGTGCCGCCCAGCGCCCGGACGACTACCGTATGAATCGGGCCGAAGGCGCTTTCCTCTCCGTTGGACATAAGCGAAGAGATGCCGATTTTTAGCCGGTCGCGATTCAGTACAACTCGATCGGTGACCTGCCCCTCTTCGTTGAGCTGATCTGAGCAAGGTACCGTTTTTTTGAACAAACTAAATTTCATAACCAAAATTTCGCCAATGCATTTCAGTTTAAAGAACTTCCCTAATGCTCTTTTATCTAAAAACTACAACGGGTTCGATTTTACACTTAAACCGCGGCGCCTTGATGTCCCTTATAAAAAATTCATACTCACCTGAATTAACAGCGACCGAATTTCTCTTCAAAACATCCTCGAAAAATGTGAGAACAAAAACCACTTCCTGACCACAAGGTGATCAGAAAACGGGTTAAATCGAAATCGCTTAGCTTCTCAACCGCCGCCGGATCGCCAGCAGACCGGCACCCGACAGTAAGAACATGCTGACCGTAGCCGGCTCAGGGATGGCTGTAACACTAAACCCATCGAACCGCTGCCCTGATTCCGCCGTCGTGATAGTTTGATAAAAAGCAACATTCCCGTTCACTTTAAAGGACAGCGCGTTCACCGGGATTGCAGACGTAACGGAGAGCTGCACCCAAGCAGAGGCTGTTGACGAAAGCAAACGACTGGTTTCATAGGTTCCGAGAACAGAGCCCGTTCCATTTATGCCGCTGTAAAAAACCAATGAACCATACGTCGCCATTTTCCCTGCATCAGCAACTCCGGAAGTGTCTGTGGTGTACAGGCTCAACACCAGATCCGTCGTTCCGGCTGGCAAGCTCAAAGCGCTGAGGTTATAAGAAACGCTCGAAAATACCGACGTTCCGACCGTGGCGCCAGCATATGAATATTTACGGATGTAATAATCGCCGGCCGCCGCCGCGAAACTGTTCGTTTTGAATACGACATTCGTCACGCCGGTTTTTGTATAGCCCTGCCAGTATGTTCCATCCAGCGTGGTAGCCCAGCCGGCGGGCTTGTTAGTTACGGGAGACTGGGTTTCAAATGAACCGTTGTTAAGCAGGTCCGCCGATGCGCCCAGCGCAAATCCTCCAATTAAACCTACTGCGATTATCTTCAATTTAAGCATTCTACTCATCACCTTCTCCATTTTGCTTACATTTCATCTTCATTGCATTATTCGCGGTAAAACCGACTAAAGCCTGAC
>JBAWXO010000398.1:0-2322 GCA_037144035.1 Kiritimatiellales bacterium | reverse complement strand
ATCCTCGCCGGAACTGACTGCAATCGACCTAATGATTTATCTGAAACAGTCCGGCGGACTTCCGTCAGTAACTGCTGTGCTTGAAGAATTAAGCGAACTCATGACTCCGGAAAAACTAAAGTCGCTCGCTGATAAATCCATTCCATCGACCGCATTGCAACGTCTCGGCTTCCTGTTGGATACTGTTTTCAATAGGGAAGAGTTGGCAGACACACTGTACACCGAACTTCAGACCCGAAACTTCTTCCACATCCCGCTCAATCCGGCAGAAGCCAAGGGTGGCACCCCCATCAATAAAAAATGGAAAATATCCATTAACGCTGATCTGGAGACTGAGCTGTGATTCCCCGCGCCTTTATTACCGCATGGAAACAGACCGCGCCGTGGGTCAGCGATGCGCAGGTCGAGCAGGATCTGGTTATTTCCCGATCACTGATTGACATTTTCTCTGATGATCTGCTTGCGGACACACTCGCCTTTCGCGGCGGCACCGCGCTGCATAAACTCTATTTCGCTCCCGCTCCGCGCTATTCCGAAGATATTGATCTGGTTCAAATTCGCCCCGAACCAATCGGGCCGGTTGTTGACCGACTCCGCAAGCGGTTCCATTTTCTTGACGCTCCGAAAATCAAACAAAAAGACCGCAACACCACCCTGCTCTTCCGGTTTCAAACCGAGGTCGAACCGGTGATCAACATGCGGTTGAAAATTGAGATCAACTGCCGCGAACACCAGTTTGTCTTCGGCCCGGTCAAAAAAAGTTATTCCGTTGATTCGCCGTGGTTCAGCGGCAAAGTTGATCTCACCACATTTAAACTGGAAGAACTGCTCGCCACCAAAGTTCGCGCACTCTCCCAGCGGCGCAAAGGCCGCGACCTGTTCGACCTCTGGTACGCCGACCAGCACGCCGACATCGACTGGTCGGTTGTCATGCAGGCCTTTCATCAGATCATGGAAACCGACGGTACGCCGGTTACCGACAAACAGCTCCGGCTCAACCTCGAAGAAAAACCGGCTCATCCCGACTTCCTGACCGACATCGGCAACCTGCTGAGACCAGAGATTCAATTTGAGACAAAAGGTCTGAAGCCTGATTTTCTGTGGAATAAGCAATGATCACCCCTATGACACTTGAACAATTCGGTTTTACTCCATGGTTTCAGAAGCAGGCGGACGCCTCTGTTTCCAAGGATTGTAAACCGGCCCGCATAACCGCAGTCCACAAAGGCTGGTGCGATATCAGCGATGGCGACGAAACCCGTCCGGCCAAAACCACCGGCAAACTGCGCCGCGCCGCCCGTGAAACAAATGCCTACCTGACGGTCGGAGACTGGGTGCTCGCAAGCAATTTTTGTGAGGGCGACTTTGCGATGATTCACTCTGTCCTCGAACGGCAGAATACGCTGAAGCGCAAAACGGCGGGCAAAGAAGTCAGCCATCAGTTGATTGCCGCGAACATCGATACCGCGTTTGTCGTCCACACCTTGGACAAAGGTTTTAATCTGCCGAAGCTGGAACGCTATCTTTCGATCGTGAATGAAAGCGGTATTGAGCCGGTCGTTCTGCTGTGCAAAAAAGATCTTCTGCCCGCCAAAGAGTTGAAGGCGCGGTTGGCGGAAGTGGAAATCCGTCTACCGAATGTGCCGGTTTATGCTTTCAGCAATGTGAGCGGCTCTGGACTGAAAAAAGTACAGAAACTGTTTCAACGTGGGAAAACCTACTGCCTGCTTGGCCCATCGGGTGTCGGCAAAACGTCGCTGATCAACAGTCTGCTCGGCGAAGAGGATTTATACTTCACCCTGCCCGTCCGCGAAAGCGACGGCAAAGGCATCCACACCACGACGTGGCGCGAGCTGATTGTGCTGAATAACGGCGCGCTGGTGATCGACACGCCCGGCATGCGCGAGCTCGGTCATCTGGACACCGGTGCCGGAATCAAAGACACCTTTGAAGAACTGATCGCACTCGCAGGCCAGTGCCGGTTCAGGGACTGTGCGCACACCAAAACCAAAGGCTGCGCGATTGAGGCGGCCGTTGAAGCCGGAACTATCGATAAAGCCCGTTACGAAAACTTTATCCGCATGCGGCAGGAAACCGCCGCCAACGAGCGCTCCGTCCGCGAAAAGGGATGGAAAAACAGGTAGAAAGAGGAATGATGGAATAAGGGAATATTGGATTACTGCGATCAAGACTGCTGAGTTTCAAAACCCAACCTTCCAGCATTCCATCAATCCATTATTCCGCGTCCTATGGGGCGCCAGACACTCCTTATACCAAAAACGCATGATATTCGGTAAATAGTATTGATTTCAAACCGGGTCG
>JBAWXO010000397.1:0-2322 GCA_037144035.1 Kiritimatiellales bacterium | reverse complement strand
TCATTATGCGATGGCGATGGCAGCCCAAATCCGAAACCCGAAGGAAATCCGAGAGCCGAAGGCCGATTTCGCCAGCTCACCCTTTAACGCAGAGGTTCGCAGTGGTCGGACGCCAACCGCAAGATCAACGTGCGCACCAATGCCGATACCCCGAAAGACGCACAGAACGCCCGCGCGTTCGGCGCTGAAGGTATCGGGCTCTGCCGCACCGAGCATATGTTCTTCGAAGGCGACCGCATCTGGGCGATCCGCGAGTTCATCATTGCCGACAACGAAGCGGGCCGGAAGAAAGCTCTCGCCAAACTGCTCAAGTTGCAGCAGAAGGACTTCGAAGGCATCTTCAAGGCGATGGACGGCCTGCCGGTGACGGTTCGCCTGCTCGATCCGCCGCTGCATGAATTCGTTCCGCACACCGCCAAAGATCAGGCGGAAATGGCGAAACGTCTGAATGTCCCGGCGAAACAGGTTGCTGACCGTGTTCAGCAGTTGCACGAGTTCAATCCGATGCTCGGACACCGCGGCTGCCGTCTCTCGGTTACCTATCCCGAACTGTGCGTCATGCAGACCACCGCGATCATCGCTGCCGCCTGCAAAGTCGGCAAAGCCAAGAAAAAAGTCAAAGTGCTGCCCGAAATCATGATCCCGCTCGTCGGCGCCAAGGCCGAGCTCGACTTCCTCGTGAAGATCGTCCGCGAAACCGCCGAAGAAGTGATCAAGAAAGAAGGCGTGAAGCTGAAATATCTGGTTGGAACGATGATCGAAATTCCGCGTGCGGCGCTAACCGCCGACGAAATTGCGGAATCGGCCGAATTCTTCAGCTTCGGCACCAATGACCTGACGCAGATGACCTTCGGCTTCAGCCGCGACGATATCGGTTCCTTCCTGCCGGACTACCTGCAGGAAAAACTGCTGCCATGCGACCCGTTCCAGCACCTCGACCAGCGTGGCGTAGGCCAGCTGGTGCAGATGGGCGTGGAAAAAGGCCGCTCGACCCGTCCGGATCTCAAGTGCGGGATCTGCGGCGAACACGGCGGCGACCCGGCCAGCGTGAAGTTCTGCTGCAAAGCCGGACTGAACTACGTCAGTTGTTCGCCGTTCCGCGTACCGATCGCCCGTCTGGCCGCCGCGCAGGCCGCCATTCAGGGTTAATCGAGCCGGGCAACCGGCTCAAAAAGCGCCCCGGAATTTTTCGGGGCGCTTTTCTTTTTCCAAGAGTTGGGAAAACGGTTATAAGCAGTTCCAAGCATTGGGAAAAATGAGCGAAAATCCAAAAACCGATCAGCGCCCCGAAGGTCCGGACGATCTCGACTTGGTTCACCGTTCGCAGGCCGGTGATACCGCCGCCTACGAAGAGCTGGTTCGGCGCTACCACGGCAAAATCTACGGGCTGGTTTACAGTATGACCAGCAACCGCGAGGATGCCGAAGACCTAGCGCAGGAAGTTTTTGTCAAAGCCTGGAAGGCGCTCGGCCATTTCCGCGAACAGTCTGGATTTTATACCTGGATCTATCGCATCGCGCTGAACCGCACCATCAATTTTCGCAAACGGCGCAACCGCCGGCAAACCGTCAACTTCGACGAGTTCGATCCGGACATCAAAACCGCCGAATCCTACCGGGAATTTTCCAGCAAAGGGTCGGTTTTGCGGAAAATGAGCCTCGGAGAATTTCAGGAAAAAATGAACGGGGCCATGCTGAAGCTGTCCGAGAAGCACAGAGCAGTGGTCACGATGTACGATGTGCAGGGGATGCCCCACGGAGATATCGCCAAAGTGATGCGCTGTTCGGAGGGAACCGTGAGATCGCGCCTGTTTTATGCGCATAAACAGCTACAGACCGAGCTGTCGGAGTTCGTAAAATGAGCAAAACCAAGAAAACAGAAGCCTCGGAACTGGATATCGCCGGTTTGTTGGCGCTCAAGGCCTATGAGCGTCCGGAGGCGAACCGAATGGAAAAAAACATTCAGAGTACGATGCGCACAGTTCGCGCGACCAGCAACGTTCCGTCGCTGTTTCCTGACAAAAGCTTCGCGTGGATGTTTGCTCAGCCGCGCTATGGCATTGCCGCGCTTTTTGTGCTTTTTCTAGGCCTGCACCTGCTGGAACGACCGCTGCCGATCGCATCAGTCGGTTCGATGGCCTTGGTTAAAGCGCCCGATGTGGAAAGTATGGCTTCGATGGATACCAACCAGCTGAAGGCCGCATCGATTCCAGGAATCTCGTCCCCGCTTTCCCTTGCCGGCGAACCCGCGACGCTTTCTTCTTACCTCAAATAAGGGCAGGTGTCCTGCAAGGGGTGGATGTCCTCCCGTTGAAGTTTCATC
>JBAWXO010000396.1:0-2323 GCA_037144035.1 Kiritimatiellales bacterium | reverse complement strand
TTCTCAAAGTCGGCGACGAAGTCGATGCGGTTGTTCTTTCGATCAACACCGACGACAAGAAGATCTCGCTGGGCATGCGCCAGACCGAAGAAAATCCGTGGGAAGTCGCCGCGCACAAATACCCGATCGGCTCGCTGGTCAAGGGCAAGGTGCGCAACTTCACCTCCTACGGCGCTTTCGTCGAAATCGAAGAAGGTGTCGACGGTATGATTCACGTGTCCGATATGTCCTGGACGCGCAAGATCAACCATCCTTCTGAAGTGCTCAAGAAGAGCGAGGAAGTCGAAACCATCGTGCTCGAAATCGACTCCGCCAATCAGCGTATCTCCCTCGGCCTCAAGCAGGCTCAGGAACATCCGTGGGACCGTATCACCGACTCCTACAAGGAAGGCCAGAAGATCAAAGGTAAAGTCACCAAGCTCACCAACTTCGGCGCGTTCATTGAACTCGAAGACGGTATCGACGGTCTGGTCCATATCAGCCAGATCAGCGATGCGCACATCGAGAAGGTCAAAGACGTGCTCAATATCGGTGACGAGGTTGAGGCCCGCATCGTTAAGATCGACCCGGTCGAACACCGTATCGGTCTCAGCATCAAGGCTGCCAAGATTGCCGACGAGGACTTCCAGATCAGCGATGAGCTGCTCACCGGCCTGCGTCCGGGCGAAGAACTCGTTGACCTTTCTTCGGCGTTTGACGGCCTGCTGACCGGCAATGAAGAGTGGCACCCCGGCCAGAAGTCGTAATAACGCGGAGAAAGCATCTCTGTTTTATGAACCCGCAGGTTGTAAACGCCTGCGGGTTTTTTTATGCTCCAGCGAATTATGAATACCGACGCACAGATTGATCTGCTCACCGCCCGCCATGTGGATCTCTTTTCCGCCGGCGAACTGAAACGCAAACTCGAAGCCGCCAAAAAAGAAAAATGCGGCTTGCGGATCAAATATGGCGCCGATCCTTCCGCACCGGATATTCATCTTGGCCACGTCGTCGGCCTGAACAAACTGCGCGAGTTCCAGGACGCGGGGCACACGGTGGTTTTCATTATCGGCGACTTCACCGGCATGATTGGCGACCCGTCCGGTAAATCGGCGACCCGCCCAGCGCTTTCACGCGAGCAGGTGGCCGCCAACGCCGAAAGCTATAAACAGCAGGTTTTCAAAGTTCTCGATCCCGCAAAGACCGAAGTCCGTTTTAATTCCGAATGGCTCGGCGGCATGAAGTTCGAGGATGTCATTCGTCTTTCGGCGCACGTCACCGTGGCCCAGTTGCTGGCGCGCGACGACTTCTCCAAACGTTACGGCTCCAACCAGCCGATTTCTCTGGTCGAATTTCTCTACCCGCTGGTGCAGGCCTACGACTCAGTCATGGTCAAAGCCGATGTGGAGCTCGGCGGAACCGACCAGCTTTTCAATCTGCTGCTCGGCCGCGAACTGCAAAAGGTTTACGGGCAGGAACCGCAGGTCGTCATGACGTTGCCGCTGATCGAAGGACTCGACGGCGTGCAGAAAATGAGCAAGAGCCTCGGCAACTATGTCGGCGTCAACGAGTCTGCCAAGGAAATGTTCGGCAAGCTGATGAGCGTCAGCGACGAGCTGATGTGGAAATATTTCCTGCACATTCTTTGCCGTAAGCCGGATGAAATTAAAGCGATGCGGGCCAAAGTCGCCTCAGGCGAACTGCATCCGCGTGCCGTTAAGGATGAACTGGGACGTTGTGTCGTTGACAGGTTTGTCGGCGCAGGCGAGGGGCAGAAGGTCTCGGATGAGTTTGCCCGCATTTTTTCGCAGAACGAACTGCCGGATGATATGCCGGATATCAAGCTCTCTGCGGAGATCGGTGTGATTGATCTGGTGGTCAAAGCCGGATTTGCCGCATCGACCAGCGAGGCTCGCCGCTTGATTCAGCAGGGCGGGGTGCGTATTAACGACGAACAGATCTCCGACGTCAAAGCCGTCATCGCCCCCATCAATGGCATGATCCTAAAAGTCGGCAAACGCAAGTTCGCCCGCATTAAAGTTTAAGTGCAGATGGATTTTTTACAGAAGGGAACAAAGGATAACGAAGTTGGCTCACCAGCTGATGGTTGCGGATTTCTCTCCTTGGTTTCCCTTCGTTTCCTTCTGTTGAAGATATTTTCTCATGTTGAATCAAAAGGATTGTATGTCCTCCGTCATTCTAAAAAAAGGACGCGAAAAGAACCTTCTTCAGCGGCATCCGTGGATTTTTTCCGGCGCGATTGAGCGGGTCGAAGGCGCGCCGGGTGTCGGCGAGACCGTGACGGTTTGTTCGTTCGACCGCAAACTGCTGGCGCAGGCGGCGT
>JBAWXO010000395.1:0-2331 GCA_037144035.1 Kiritimatiellales bacterium | reverse complement strand
CTCCTCGCAGCCGTTTTCTCCCGAAGACACCGAACATCTCGGCAAGCTGAATCCATCCCGTACGGTTATTGTTCTGAACAAGTCAGATAAAATGATTTCAGGTTTCAGGTTTCAGGTTTCAGGTTTTCAATGCTTGGAAACCTCGTTAATTAGCGGTGCCGGGATTGACGAAGTCAAAGTCGCTGTTGCCGCAAAACTCGGCGGAATTTCTCAAGCTCCGGCTCACGCCGTCATTTCTGAACGCCACCGAAACCTGTTGGAGCTCGCACGGGTTGAGCTGGAACAGGCGCGTGGACGGATTTCTGAAGGCGGGGAACTGGGTGCCGCGCCTGCCGCCGAACATCTGCGCGCCGCGCTCGAAGCGCTGGGGCAGGTCACCGGCCGCGTTTACCACAACGAACTGCTCAACAATATTTTTTCCCGCTTCTGCATCGGGAAGTGAGTTCTCAAAACGAACTTTTCCTTATTCCGGAAGAAGTTCTTTAATCATCGCCGAAAGCGTATTCAGCATAAACGGTTTTTTCAGACAGCGGTCGACTCCCACTTTCTGCGCCCGGCTCAGATATCCATCCGGACCCTCCTCCAGAGAACCGCCGGAGATCGCAATAATTTTTAACGCCGGGACGCGCTTCTTCAGTTCGATGATCAGCTCAACGCCGCTCATATTTGGCATAACAAGATCGGTAATTACTATGTCAATACAGCCCAGCGAAACGAGACCCAATGCCTGGGTTGCTTCCGATGCGGATACCACAGTGTAACCCAGTCGTGTCAGCATTTCCCGGAGCACCACGATCACGCTGCTTTCATCATCAACGATAAGTATACGAGCCATAACGGTCACGCCCCTTTTTGGTTCTTAGAGAATATCATCTCACACAGGCCTGCGCAAACAGATGTGCGGTCCTTTTGAGAAGAAATTCTAGTTCCGGTTCGCGACATCAGCAGGCCGGCTTTGTTGGATATTCTGACGGCGTTCCTTTTCCCGGCGCGCAGAAGTTGAACAAGCGGAAGGGGTGAAGTATAAATAGACCGTACAAATCGGGTGAGCCCTTTTCGTTGAGGACGCGACTCTGGGGATCCATTAACAGTACGTATTTAAACTTAACGGCGGCCTGGTCATGCCTTGCATTTTGATTGTAGATGACGCTATGTTTATTCAGGCGGTGGTTACCAACCTTCTGACCCAGCATGGGGATGATATCACTTCGGCCTCGAGCGGCGAAGGAGCTCTTTCAAGCCGTCTAGACTTTCAAATGTTTACCGGATACCAGCGACCAGATTAGTAAAATTCGTGTCAATCTGTAGTTAACCTTCCAGCCATAGGGAATTCATTGTGAGCGCAAAAACTATTTTGATCACCGGCGGGGCGCAGGGCATTGGACGCGGCTGTGTGGATCATTTTCTGAAGTCCGGCTGGAACGTGACGGCAGTGGATATTCAGGAAATGAAATCCGGCGAGCGGCTGGAAGTTGTCTGCGGCGACACGTCGCTTGAAGCCACAGCAAAGCTGGCGACGGCAAAAACCATCGAACGCTTCGGGCGGCTCGATGCGCTGATCAATAACGCAGGCGTTGGAATGGTCGGAAAGTTTAAAGTCGAAGAACTGCCGCTCGAAGAATGGAGCCGCGTGATCGGCATTAATCTGACCGGCTATTTCCTGATGGCGAAACACGCCGCGCCGTTTTTGAGCCAAGCGAAAGGCGCAATGGTGAATATCGCCTCAACCCGCGCACTGATGTCCGAGAAAAACACCGAGGCTTACGCCGCGTCAAAAGGCGGTATTGTGGCATTGACGCACGCGCTGGCGGTCAGCCTCGGGCCGGACGTCCGCGTCAACTGCATCAGCCCCGGCTGGATCGAAACGCGCAAGGATGCCAAACACAGCGAAGCCGACCGGTTGCAGCATCCTGCCGGACGGGTCGGTGTTCCGCAGGACATCGCGGAGCTGGTGGACTACTTGATTTCCGCCGGATTTGTCACCGGTCAAAACTTCGTTGCCGATGGCGGCATGACGAAGAAAATGATTTACGCGGAATAATCAATGACCGGAAAGATAAAGAAACTGGAGAAACTCGCGGCGGACGAGGTGGAGGCGGTGCTTGCATCGTTGCCTGAACCGCTGGCCGAACGGGCGCGGCAGGTGCCGGTACTGTTTGCCCGGATACCTGATCCGGACGACGGGCAGGAAGATGATTTGCTAGGTCTTTTCACCGGTCCGGAACTGGCCGACGAGGGCTACGAGACGTTGCCCGCGCAAATCATCCTGTTTTTGGAAAATCTATGGGACGAAGCGGACGGGAATAAATCCGCCTTCCGGAATGAAGTCCG
>JBAWXO010000394.1:0-2332 GCA_037144035.1 Kiritimatiellales bacterium | reverse complement strand
GCACCGGAAGAGGAAGCGGTCCAGATCGCCGGCTTCAAACGCAATTTTGATTCCCCGGCCAATCTCTTTGATGAGGGAAAGGCAGTCCACCACATGATGATGGTCGGGCGCGGTTTTTTCGCGTGCGGCATGATCCTGTCCCTTCAGCACAGCGGTAGCGGACCGCTGAATGCCCGTATAATAAACCGGGGCTTTGGTCGCCAGCTCATTTGCTGTCATGAAATTAACGGGAACCGGTGTGACCCCGACCTTGCCCGCCTTGTCGATTTCCAGCAGTTGGAAGCCGCCGTAGGCCGCGATGTACTGATCCTGCTTGCCGACCGGCTCTTTAAGAACATTCATTTCGATATGACAGGCTTCCTCCGCCAGTTTGGCCGGAGAAGCCGGATCACCCTTGTACGCGCGGATCGCGTTAAGCACTCCGACCAGATAGGAACCCGATGAACCCAAACCGGTTTTGGCCGGCATATCCGCCATGCTCGTCAATTCAATGTAGTCCTTTACGTCGTGCAGCTTCAGCGCTTCGCGCGCGAGGGGATGATTGATCTCATTCACAGAGGAAACCGTTTCCACCTGACTGTACCGGATGATGGATTTCCGCTCTGTTGCCGGCAGGTGATGGAGCATGATGTACATGTACTTGTCGATCGCCATAGAGAAGACATATCCGCCATGCGTCTCATAGTAGGACGGCAGGTCGGTTCCACCGCCGCCGAGCGTAATTCGAAATGGGGTTCGCGTGATAATCATGGGCAACCTCTCTTTAGTCGTTGTCGAGAATCTTGAAACCGCTTTTAACAGCGTCCGAGTAGAACATTTTTACCGTTTCCAGTGAAAAATTATCGAGTGACTTCCCGAAGTTTTTGGATTTGGCCAGCAGTTCGGGCGTGACGGTGATGATGTGGCAACCCAGACGCTCTGCCTGCAGAATATTCAGAGGTTCACGGGGACTGGCCCACAACAGTTCAGCACTCTCCACCGTGTTGTTAATTTCCAGCGCTTGGTTCATAAGCGGAACCGGATCGCGGCCGCTATCGGCGATGCGACCGGCAAAAACAGACACGATCGACGGCACACCCGGCGTTAGCGCGCCAACCACATCACGCACCTGTTGAAGTGAAAGGATGGCGGTAATGTTAAGCTTTACCCCGGCAGCGGCCAGCTCATGAATCAACGGGCAAGCCGACTCCCGTTTAGTATTGGTCACCGGAATCTTAACGTAAACGTTCGGAGCGAGATCGTTCAGCACACGGGCCTGACGCCGCATACCGTCAAAGTCGTCACTGAATACCTCCAGCGAAACCGGCAGATCGGGCACGATTTTCAGCATTTCCCTCGCAAAGGAAATATAGTTGGTAACGCCCGCTTTCGCCATCAGGGTCGGGTTCGTTGTAAATCCGCGGACGACTTTTTGCTGGTAGGCCTCCGCAATGGAGTCCAAATCGGCCCCATCGGAAAAAATTTTAATTTTGAGATCCCGCAACTGCGGGATGACCTGTTCAGTAGTATCCATGAAAATGTCCTCGTGTAATTCTGATTATTTTTTTGCTACCGACTCCCACTTGGTCGCGGCACTCTTCAGATCCGGATGGCTCACCAGCAGATGCCAAACCACCGCATGAAACGCCTCAGTATGCGGCGTGATCGACTCGGCATTGACCGTGGGGATCACCACACAGGCGTTCGCCTGCCGAGCGGTATAACCGCCATCGCGACCCACAATACCCAGCACAGACGCTCCCGCCGATTTCGCGTAATCGATCGCCTTGACGAGATTGGGACTTACATTTTTTTCCGAACTTCCACCGCCCACCGACAGAATAAACAGCGCATCCTCTTTTTTCAGGCGGCTTACTTTGAGCCAATCCGCGAAGCAATTCTCCCAGCCCTCGTCATTAATGCGCGCTGTCAGTTCCGACACATTGTCGATCGGCGAGTAAGACTCGATGCCGCAAAGTTTGCGGAAATCGTTCACCGCATGGGAACAGCTGCCCGCGCTGCCGCCCACCCCCAGAAAGAAAAGACGTCCGCCCTGCGCCCGGATCTGGACGAGCCGATCCACCATGGACCGGATTGCTTCGCGGTCGAGGCGGCCGACAAGTTCAGCGACTTCGCTTAAGTGCCGATTTATAAAAGCATCCATTGATCAGTATCCTTTTTTGGATTGTTCAGTAATTGATTCGACAATTTTTAACGCTTCGACGGCATCCCGAATTCCCGGAGAAACCATACGATCCTCGCGAATATCCTTCAAAAACTCCCGGAACTCAATCTTCCACGACTCATCTCCTTGCGGAAACTCGAAACTTTGCATATCAGGCGGCCCCATTTG
>JBAWXO010000393.1:0-2332 GCA_037144035.1 Kiritimatiellales bacterium | reverse complement strand
CACTAATCTTCACTAATGGACACTAATCACCCATAAAATCAATCTGCCGCATCTGCATAGACCATCCGCTTCAGTTCGCCAAAATAATGAGAGACTTACTATTTGCAACGCATTCATTATTCGCGGGTATTAGCGAAACTCAGTGGCTCCATTTTCCTTTTCAGGTTTATTGCAGAGGGCATCTATCGAATCGAAATTAACTTCAGTTTTCTGAATGGATTTTTTGTCAGAACAGCCAGATCATCCACATAAAAGGCATACTGATCCTGGGGTGATCTGCTCGCAACATTCGCAGTGACATCAATCTCCCAGGAACTTATCTGAGTCGCAGCAAATCCTATGTTGCCCTTAAAAGCCAACGTGTCGTTAAGATAAAAAGCGTAAGTGCCTGCAATCCGGTCGAAACCGACTGTGACACGATCCCATCGACCAAGCACTGTCGGAGCATATTTTCCCCTTGAAACTGCGTTCGAGTATGTTACGGCAGCTCCGTTTGTTAAGCTGCTTTCCCACCAAGCGTTACTACCATCCAGCCTGAAACTCTTGTTAAAAGACAGTGTCCGAAACGTAATTATTGCGTAACCGAAACTGTTGGTTGCCTCACTTTTATAATAAGCGTCCCAGTATGTTACCGCGTTTGTAACCGCCCTTACAGCCCTCGCAAGCACACGATTCGTAATGTCTCCGATCGCCAGAGCCTTCGCTCCGTCGTGAAAAATGTTGGTCTGCACCTGTGTCAACAGCGGATTAGCGTTGTTGACCGAAGCCGGTGTATCCCACTCGATCCAAGTAACGCCACCTACCACTTTGTTTGCCACAGTTCCGTTGGTGTACGATTCAAAGCCGGACGTCGTGTAGATTTCCGCCGCCTGAAGACGGCCTGCCGCTAAAAGCCCGACTATAGTTAAAATTGACCTCATTTTTGCGCCCATGGACTCTCCTTTTAATCTATGTAATACGTACATTAATCTGGACTCTATTTTCAACAGAAGTACCTGCTTTGTATTAACCTTCATTTACTACTGGTTTCCTTACCGTTTTACCAGCCCATAATCCTAAATACAGAAATGAACTAACCACTAATCCTCACTAATGGACACTAATCACCCATAAAATCAATCTGCCTCACCTGCATAGACCATCCGCTTTGGTTCACCAAAACCATGAGAGACTTACTATTTGTAACTCATGCCAAACCCGTATGATATTCGGTACGGGCGCGGCCACCGTCCGCACCCACAGGTTGAGCAAGAGAGAAACAGGATGGAATTTTCTGTAGCCGAGGGCGATGACCTCGGTTCTATTCTCAAGGTGGAACCTGACCGCCGGGCAGGTTTTGCTTGTCCGCCGCAGGAGGAAACGCGCTCGGCGATCGCGTTCCACCTCTGGAGGGAATCGGGAAATTTTCACAACCGCTGACGCTAGAGGGACTACCGAGAAAGTCAGAGGGTTGTGAAAGATTTTTTACAAAAGGTAACGAAGGAAAACGAAGGGGGAAAACCTCCTGCGGAATACACGAAAATGGTTCAGAGGGTTGAAAAAGATTTTTACCACGGATCGCATGGATGAACACGGATGGGGATTTTGTGCGCAGCACCGTGGAGCGCGGCGATAAAGGCTCCCCGTATCGCCGCTTTTCTCTGCCTCTCGCCGCGAGATTTCCAAAGTGTGGAAGCGGCATCCTGCCGCTGGACAGGTTCAGAACGCGCTCGGCGATCGCGTTCCACCTCTGGAGGGAATCGGGAAATTTTCACAACCGCTGACGCTAGAGGGACTACCGAGAAAGTCAGAGGGTTGGGAAAGATTTTTACAGAAAACGAAGGTTATTCAAAAAATCTTGGAAATAAAGGCTTTCCCTGCATCCGGTTCTTCCTTGGGGTTCCTTTGCTTCTGTTAAAAATATTGTTCAGATTAATTCCGTATAAGACGAGGCCCCTGCCCTTCAAAATCGGCGAACGGGTGCGGTTTTTCGTAAAACGCTCTAATAAAGCAACATTAACTTTCGAGTTTTGAACGGATTGCCGTATATAATAAGCAGATCGTCCACATAAAAGGCATACTGGCCCTTGGGCGATCTGGTTGATGTATTCGCAGTTACATCAACCTCCCAGCTAAGAATGCTAGTCATATTACTGATGAGCGAGCCGGAAAAAGCCCACGTGCCGTTACGATAAAAAGAGTAGGTATCTGCAGTCAGATCGATACCGATCGTGATACGATCCCAGTTGCCCAGCACCGTGGGCACCGCTTCTCCGTTCGCCAAGGCATTTGTGTAGGTTGCGTAACGGGTGCTGTTGTACCAACCGCCGCTATTGGTATTGACCGCATCTCC
>JBAWXO010000392.1:0-2340 GCA_037144035.1 Kiritimatiellales bacterium | reverse complement strand
CTGGTTTCAGCAAACGCTTCCTAAGCGGCGAATATAACAAAACCTAACTGAAAGTCGTATTATACCCATTTCGCATGATTTCCGGTTTTTATTACCGCGCCCAACGGACGCGGCTACAGGAAATCGTTCAACCTGTGGGTGCGGACGGTGGCCGCGCCTGTACCGAATGTCATACGGATTTGGTATTACTATAAGGGAGGGAATCAACCGGCGGACGGGAGCAGGATACCGCGCGACGAAAAATATCTTCCTTTGAAGACCTATGCAAACCCCGCCGGCCCCCGGCCCCCCTCCGCCGGAGGGGATCGTGTAGACGCGCTTTTCATTCTCCTCCATGGGAGGGGGGCGGCTGCAAGCCGGGGTGGGTTACGGCGCCACAATCGTTAAATGCTCTAATCTGAACAATATTTTAACGCAAGGTAACGAAGGAACCCCAAGGAAGAACCGGATGCAGGGGAAGCTTTATTTTCAAGGGTTTTTGGATGTGCCCCCGACTTCGTTTCCTTGTGTAAAACGAAATTAATCCCATATAAAAACGCACTCTCGTGAACAACCAACAAAAAAAGGATGCCTTTTCAGGCATCCTTTTTGTTGGCCAAAGAACACGGTTAGGCAATAAACCGCCGGCGGATCAGGAAGCCAATTGCGGCAACCAGCGCCATCAGGGAAGCGGTAGCCGGTTCAGGAATGGGAGAATAAGTATAGATTACTTTTCCGTCGAAAGCACCATTCGGTGTGTTGCCCTGGAAATATCCATCGCTTCCGTTGAAGCTTGCCGACGTGAAGAATGAAGATATGACGGTTCCGGTAAACGTTCCTAGGCCGATGTAATCAGAGAATACGCTGCTGTCGACATACCCGCCGCTCGAAGCGGACAGGGTTCCGGGCGACCAGTTTGCATAGTCTGATCCTGCCGTTACATTAAACACCCCAAGGGCATCTTCGCTTGTCGCTCCCAGATCAAAAATCTGTTGTGCATCAATGTAGAGAGCAAAACGGGATATGCCTGTTCCTGTTATTCGGGTGGATGTCGAGAGGGCGGTGGCGTTATTGAGCACGGCGGCCGTACCTTGTTGCGCCAGTGCAGAGTCGTTGTCCAGCTGAACATTGGCTCCGGCAAGCTGAGTGATGTATTCCAGATAAATTCCTGTCAGTGTCCCGAGACTGGAATCGAACATGTTCAGACTGACGGTGGCGTCCTGATTATGGTTCATTGCGACCGAGTTCGTGTAAGTAACCGTGGCCGCCTGAAGCGTTCCTGCCACAAGAAGAAGTGCCGCGATGATTATTAGGTTTTTTTTCATTTTTATCCCCTTAACTGTACTTCTGATTTGCCAGCACAGTAAATCACAAGAGGATGCCGGGGGCAATTCAAGAAATCATTTTTTTCTCACCAGCTGTTTTGTACGGGAAACCACCACGACCGCGTATTTAGCCTGCAAAAAGTGAAGCTAGTTCTTGTGACAGCAGTATTTAATTTTGTGCGGCAGGACGGCGGAGATGAGCAGTCCGATGAGGATGAGAGCGCAAATCTGTTCGAACCGTCCGGCCTCGGCGGCGTGATGGTGGACGTGCTCGGTGAGGACCTGCGTAGTGACCATGCGGTTGAGCAGCCAGCCGGCCGCCAGCGAACAGCCCGCAAGCGTGGCGAGATAGATCAGCATGGTGCGGCGACCCATGGTTTGCAGAACCGTAGCGATGGTCGCGGCATTAGTAGCCGGGCCGGTGATCATAAAAACCAGTGCCGCTCCGGGCGAAAGCCCCATGCCGATCATGGCGAGCGCGACCGGAATCGAGCCGGTGGAGCAGACATAGAGCGGGATGCCAAGAGCCATCACCGCCAGCATGGAAAGCCATTCGGAGTGCAGATAGCGGGTGAAGAAATCTTCCGGTACCAGCGCGCCAAGCAGTCCGGAGATGATGACTCCGATCAGCAGGGCGCGGCCGATGTCGCGCGGCAGAACGCCGAAGCCGTAGACGAAGACCTGTTTCCATTTATTCGCGCCGCTTTTCCGGTTGCAAGTCGGGCAGTTGTCGTCACGGCAGTCGTCAGCGGATTCTTCGGACGGTGGCGTTAAAGCCTCAACCGCCGCGCCGCAGATGATGCCGGTGATAAAGGCCACTGCCATACGGAAAATCGCAAAAAGCGGGCCGAGCAATCCCCAGGTGGCGGCGATGCTATCCACGCCGGTCTGCGGCGTGGAGGTGAGAAACGAAATCGCCGCGCCTTTCGTTGCGCCGTGGCGGCGCAGCGAGGCGGTGACGGGAATGACACTGCAGGAGCAGAGCGGAATCGGTACGCCGAGTAGCGAGGCCTTTGTAATTTGCCACAGGCCACGT
>JBAWXO010000391.1:0-2349 GCA_037144035.1 Kiritimatiellales bacterium | reverse complement strand
CCGGTAATCAGCTTTAGCCCATTCCAGTCCCGGCAGAAAACAGGGCTTCAGGATAAACTGCTTAAAGCCCGGATGTTCAGAGTCGGGGCGGATTCCGCCGAGGCTTTCATGAAAGACGGCAGCAAAGCCGCTGTGCATCGGATGATTGAACGAATTACGGCGGTAGCGCTCGCCTGCGGGCCAGTCAAACGGAACTTCCGGCCAGGTGGTCAGGCCGTGTTTTTCGGTCATAAATCCGAGCGACGGCCAATCGGTCAGACTCCACAAATACCGGGTGACGTCGGCATGTCCGTAATCGTTCAGCAACGTGTAGAGCGGACGATGGCCAAAAATACCGGTGGTATAGCGACCACCGGATTTTTCCATGATAAGCACAGCCAGTCCGTCGGCCACACGCTGTTCCTCACCGTCAGGGGCCAGCCCGCTCTGCAGGGCAACGGCAGTTCCGGTCTGCGACCCGTAGTCGCCGGAAACGGAGTTTAAAAACCGGGCGTTGAACGCTTTTTTCACGGCAACGGCTTGCGCAGCGTACCGGTCAGCCTCGGCGGATTTGCCGAGCGCCGCAGCCATTCGCTGCATCGCCACCAGCGACTGGTAATAATACGCAGTCGAAGTCAGCGCCACCGGCGTATCCATTTCCGAGTTGCTGCCGGGCGGGCACCAGTCGCCATAGCCGTCTTCGATAATACCATTCGTTACGGCAAATTCTTCAAGGAAGTCCATCCAGCCCTGCATCATCGGCCAGGCGGTTTCCACGGTTTGAAAATCGCCGAAGTAGAGCCAGTTAAACCAGGGTACCAGCACGGTTGCTGCGCCCCAGTCAGGCCGCGCCTGCTGGCAAAGCCGCTTGCCGACCGAAATATTGCACGGTGCACGCGGGTCACGCGGCAGTCCGCCCTCTTTGCGGGGCGCATTGGCACCCAGCACGGTTTCCATGTCCGCCGAGGTTTTCTGCCAGAACTTTTTCAAATTAAAATTAAACGAGGCAGCTTCGCCGACTGCGTGACCGTCGCCCATCCAGGCACAGCGTTCGCGATGCGGACAGTCGGTCAAAATACCCTGCAAGTTATCTTCGATAGTCCACATTGAGACATCGTAGAACTTGTTGATCAGCGCGTCCGAACACTGGAACGTGCCAATACGCTCGACATCGGTACGCACCAGCCAGCCGGTAAAATCCTTCAGCTCCGGCTTTTTGCTCAGCCCGAAAATCTGCACATAACGGAAACCGTGATAGGTGAAGCGCGGCTCCCATTCCTCACCGCCGGAACCTTTGCAGACATACACATCGATCTGGTCGGCGGAGGTCACATGCGTTCCGGTGGAGGCCGTATCAATTGCATCGCCCGACGGCATCAGGAGCTCAGCAAAACGTAAACTGACGGCCTGCCCGGCTTTTTCCTGCACATGGATTTGCAGCCAGCCTGTCATGTTCTGTCCCATGTCTATGATCCACTCGCCGTCTTTGGCCGGTAAAATAGCGATCGGCTTTACCGCACGGATTTTCCGCATCGGCTCCATTTTCTGTTCGACGAGGTTTTCGGTGGGCGCATCCATTTTGACAACCGGCATCCATTTGCCAGCATCAAACCGAGATGTGCTCCAGCCCAGCTGCTCCATGCGGGCGTCATAGGTTTCGCCGGCATACATGTTGTCGAACACAACCGGACTTTGTGCGGCTAGCCAGCTTTCATCAGTCATGAAGGTTTCATTCGAACCATCGGTGTACTCCACGGTGAGCACCATTTTTGCACGCGGCGCGCCATAACCCAGCCCGCCGCCGAAAGCAAAATTCTGACCGTAAAACCCGTTGCCGAGCATCAGGCCGATGGCGTTGCCGCCCTGATGAATCAATCCGGTCACATCATGAATCACATAAAAGGCACGCTTGTCATAGGTCGTTTGCGCCGGATCCAGTACGCGGTCACCCACTTTTTTTCCATTGAGATACAATTCGTAAAGTCCCAGCCCGCAAACCTGAACCGTTGCCGATTTGACCGGCGCATTCACTGTAAACTCCTTGCGCAACAGCGGCGCCGGATAGGTTTTTTTCATCTTCGGCGCAGATTCTTTTTCCAACTGTGAAGGCCGCACCGCATATTGCTGATCGCGAACTTCATTCGTAAAACCAATCCACTGCGCATCGTTCCAGTCAGCTGAAACCGCCTGCACCCCGTAAGCCAGACCGGCAACCAAAACAAAAAATACTCTGCTTTTTTTCATCACTTCTTCTGGTCTAACGTTGTGTCATCGCTTTTCGTGCCCTTCGTGTCCGCATGCAAAGCGAAACAGCCGCTGATCCCGAACAGAAAAATGATCTTCAATTTATACATTAAAACGTCCACTCCT
>JBAWXO010000390.1:0-2360 GCA_037144035.1 Kiritimatiellales bacterium | reverse complement strand
AACTTAAACAGCGACAGCCCGAGTTTGATAAGCATAGTTTGTAGCATGATGATTCCTCCTTACCGTAAGGAGGAAAATCAAACAGAAGCGCCGTTGGCGTGGTACTGGTTATTCGTTATTGGACATTGAGGACACAGCACATCCCGCGCTTAGAGCATTCAGTTTCCCAAACGGAACGTGGACTGAAGGCACATATTTTGATGTTTCGTTCAAGTGATCCATTTGATCGTCGAAAAAGATATGTGGCTTTAAAATTTCGAGAACCCGTTTTTTGCTAATCCCTCCGAGGAAAATTGTTTCGTCAGGCAGAACGCCCCACGACTTCAGGGTCGTCACCACGCGTTCGTGCGCCGGAGCGCTGCGAGCCGTTACAATCGCGGTACGCAGGTGCCGCTTATATGTGGAATCTCCCTGAAGAGCTTTCAATTCCAGTTGTTGAAGAACCCCTAATTTCTGGAACAGATCATGGAGTAATCCCGGCGCGTGGGGAATTCCAGCCTTTGTGACCTCATGGGCTTTAAAAGCCTCCAGCCCCTGCTCTTTATTTATGCGCTCGGCCTCATCGCCCGCAAGGATTCCATCGAAGTCAAATGCGATTCGTAATTCAGAATCTTCCGCGTCATCGACAGCCTCAGACTTCAGCACGATCCCGGCGGGAAAGCCTGCATCTACTGCAGCCCGCACATCAGATTCGTTTGCGGAAAGGAACAGGGAAGCGTTGAAGGCTGGCAAGTATTGGAAGGCCGGCTTGCCACTCATGAAGGATGCCCGGGTTATATCCAGTCCGTGGTGGGCAATTGAATTAAAAACCCGCAGACCGGTATCGGGGTTGTTCCTGGACAGCAGCACCACTTCCACCGGAAGAAGGTCCGGAAGCAGTTTATTAAAATTTAGAACCCGTCGGATAAATGGAAACGCCACGCCTTTTTCTAAAGGTTCATTTTTCATCTCCTCTTGATATTTCCGGTACGCGGCCTCCCCTTGCCGGACAAATATCCGATCAGACTCTTCTAAATTGAACAGCGCACTTGAAGCGACCGCAATAACCAGTTTGTTTTCAATTGGATACGGTAACATGACATCCCTCCCATCCCAGCGTCTCGGCTAACGCATGGTTTTATATGATTACCCCCGCCATTGAAACCTTTGCACATATCTTAAAATGCGCGGATGAGGCGGAGAATAAGCTGATCATACGGCTTACCATCCGGATAAAAGCTTTGTCCGATTTCAAATTTGACCCAAAGGGTAGCCTGGCGAACGTAGGTGCCGGAGCCGCCATCGAACGTTTTGAGGATGTGCGCACCGGCTTTTTTATCAAATCCGGAGCGACGGTAGCCGTAATACCCTTCTTCATTGGAGAAACAAATAAAGCCATCTGCCCGCTGTTCCACTTCGTCGGTATACTCGTTTGTGTCGGAAGCGGCGGAAACATCCACGGCGAGTGTTACCGGGTTAAGATCGGAGTCCCAGCACTGGAATTCTTTAACCAGTTTGGGATGAACCGGTTTGCAGCGATAGGTGAATTTCTGATTCGCCTCGTCCAGCACCTGTTTGATGGTCAGCTCCGGCAGAGGTTCGCGCTCCCCGGTAGCGCACTCATGACGGGATGCACCTGAGAAGACACGATCCTGACTTGCCGGTTCAACGGCAAAGACCGCCGCACAGGCCAGCAGGCAACCCGTGGTCGTTTTAATTTTGAGCAGATAGTTCATATACACCTCCTGATTTAAAAAGCTTTGTCTCAATTTCCAGACGAACCGCATCGGCCACGGGGCGGTTGCAGGATTGGTAAACCTGGTCGATGACCCACCGTTTTCTGCCGATTTTTTTGATCCCGACAGTGATCCGTTCCGGGGTCTGGATGCTATAAACATAGTAGGTTCCGTCATGAATCCTGCCGGCATAGGAATTGGCACAGTTTTTCTGCTCGCGTCCCTCGGCTTTGAGCCGCGTACGCGTACGCACCGGTTCGATCCCCTCCGCACCAGCAAGCGGTGGAGCCGGGAAGTCTTCCGGCAGGTCGCTCGTCCAGTCCAGCTGAGAAAGCTCGTCGTGAATTCTGCGAAGCTGCTGAAGCGAGGTTAGTCTGCGGGGTGGATTGTACTGCGCACCTGCGGTTTCCCACATGCCAAAGGTATCCCGCAGGGTAGTGATTAAATCAAAGTCCATACCAGAACTGTTTTGGGCTATATCCCGAAGAAGCGCCGGGGAGAGATAGTGCTGCCATGCGGGTCTGGACAACACATATAAGATGGCGGCATTGATGCGCGGCAAATGCACCAGCTGTTTACGAACGGCGGCAATCTGGATACGCGTCCGGAACTGAAGCAGTCCCGGAATGGAAAGCGATTCGGGTT
>JBAWXO010000389.1:0-2365 GCA_037144035.1 Kiritimatiellales bacterium | reverse complement strand
TAAGGTCGGCAAGGAACTGAACATCGAAGCTAAAGACGTGGTGAACTGCATGTTCTGGGGCCTCGGCTCGGACGGCACGGTCGGCGCGAACAAGAACTCGATCAAGATCATCGGCGACAACACCGATATGAACGCGCAGGGCTACTTCGTGTATGACTCGAAGAAATCCTACGGCATCACGGTTTCGCATCTGCGCTTCGGTAAGAGCAGCGTGAACTACCCCTACCTGATCCAGCACGCCGACTTTGTGGCCTGCCACAACCCGGCCTACATCGGCCGCTACGACATGCTCGGCTGCATCAAGGAAGGCGGAACGTTCCTACTGACCTCTGATATTCCGAGCGGCGAGGTGTTCAACCACCTGACGCGCGAGATGCAGGAGATCATCATTCAGCGCAAGATTAAGTTCTACAACATCGACGCGCTGAAGATTTCGGTGGAAGCCGGTCTCGGCAGCCGCATTAACACGGTCATGCAGACGGCCTTCTTTAAACTCTCCGGCGTGCTGGAGCAGGACAAGGCGATCGAGCTGATCAAGAGCGCCATCAAGAAGAGCTTCGCAAAGAAGGGCGAGGATATCGTCAAGATGAACTGGGCCTGCGTGGACAAAGCCTGCGCCGCGCTCGAACAGGTTAAGGTTCCGGCGACGATCACGAAGTCGTTTGTTTTCCCGGCGCTGATCAACGAAGCGCCCGGCTGTTTCGCCAAGGATGTGATGGAGCCGGTTCTCCTGCTGAAAGGCGATCAGGTTCCGGTTTCAAAAATGTCGTTTGACGGCGTTCTGCCGACCGGCACCAGCGCACTGGAAAAACGCGGTATTGCTCCGCGCGTTCCGCACTGGGTTAAAGAAAACTGTATCCAGTGTAATCAGTGCGTCATGGCCTGCCCGCACGCGGTGATCCGCGCCAAACAGATGGATCCTAAAGATCTGACGAAGAAGCCGGAAAGCTTCTGCACGCTCAAGTCGACCACCAAGAACGAGCGTAATCTGGAGTACAAGATTCAGGTTTACATCGAAGACTGCACCGGTTGCGGCGTCTGCGTCGAAACCTGCCCAGCCAAGACCAAGGCGCTTGAGTTCAAGATGATTGACGAGGAACGCGAAGCCGGCGAACGCAAGAACGCCGAGTTCTTTGAGGCGCTTCCGGACAATGTCCTCGACGGCGCTGCCGAAACGACGCTTAAAGGTCTTCAGTTCAAGAAGCCACTGTTCGAGTTCTCCGGAGCCTGCGGCGGTTGCGGCGAAACTCCTTATGTGAAACTCGTCACTCAGCTGTGCGGCGAGCACATGATGGTCGCCAACGCCACTGGTTGCTCCTCCATCTACGGCGGAACTTTCCCGGCGGTGCCCTACTGCAAGAGCAAAGAAGGCCGCGGTCCGGCCTGGGGCAATTCGCTGTTCGAAGACAATGCGGAATACGGTCTCGGTATGCGGCTGGCGGTGGACAATAACCGCAAGATGCTCCAGATCAAAACCGCGCGCGCCATAGAACTGGGCGTTGATAAAGACCTCGCCGCCGCGATGACCAAGGCGCTTGAAACGGGTAACACCGCCAGCGACGCCGCTGTCATCACACAGAACGCCGTCAAGATGCTTCTGCCGAGCGCGCTCAAAGCGGCCTCCGGCGAGCTGAAAGAGGTGCTGGCCAAGATCACCGAACTGCAGGACTTCTTCGCTGACAAGAGCGTCTGGATCTTCGGCGGTGACGGATGGGCCTACGACATCGGTTACGGCGGACTCGACCATGTGGTCGCCTCCGGCAAGAACGTCAACATTCTGGTGCTCGACACGGAAGTGTATTCCAACACCGGCGGACAAATGTCCAAGTCCACCCCGATCGGCGCGGTCGCTCAGTTTGCCGCCGCCGGTAAACGGATGGGCAAAAAGAACCTTGGCTTCATGTGCATGAGCTACGGCTATGTTTATGTCGCCTCGATCTCGATGGGCGCCAACCGAATGCAGACGCAGAAAGCGCTGATGGAAGCCGCGGCCTACAACGGTCCGTCAATCGTCATTGCTTACGCTCCGTGTATCGCGCACGGTATCGACATGATGAAAACCCAGCTTGAAGAAAAACGGGCGGACGATTGCGGTTACTGGCCGCTCTACCGTTACAATCCAGCCGGCGAAGAAGGCAAGCGCTTCACCTGGGAAAGCAAACCTCCGACAGGTAACTTCCAGGAGTTCATCCGCAGCGAACGCCGTTACAGCGCGCTGCTCAAGGCCGCTCCGACAGAAGCCGAAGCGATCTTTAAGCAGGCGGAAGAAGATGCCAAGCGCCGCATGGCGTTCATGGAAAATCTCGGCAAAATCATGTAATTGAGAGAACGAAAAAGGAGATATCTGATGAAAAAATTCAAATGC
>JBAWXO010000388.1:0-2372 GCA_037144035.1 Kiritimatiellales bacterium | reverse complement strand
GCCTTGCTCGTCGGTGTGATGGTTCATGGGCGGAATGACCAGCAGGAGGCCTGCGATACACTCGAAGAACTGGCGCAGCTGACCGAAAGCGCGGGCGCGGAGGTGCTCGGGCGGATGCTTTGCAAACAGTCCAAAGTTCATGCCGCCCATTTCATCGGCAAGGGCAAGGTCGAAGAATTAGCGCAGCAGGCGAAGGACCTCGGTGCCAATCTGGTGATTTTCGACGAGGATCTTTCTCCGGCTCAGGGTCGTAATCTGGAAGAGACACTTCAAGTGCGCGTACTCGACCGTACGCAGTTGATCCTCGATATTTTCGCCAGGCGGGCGCGGACAAAAGAAGGCTGTTTGCAGGTTCAGCTGGCTCAGCACCGCTATCTGCTTCCGCGCCTGCGCCGCATGTGGACGCATCTGGAGCGGCAGGCGGGCGGTATCGGTCTGAAAGGGCCGGGCGAAACACAGATTGAAATGGACCGCCGCAGTATTCAAAACCTGATCCGCACGTTGACCAAAGAACTGGAACTGGTACGCACACGCCGCGCCGAACAGCGGCGCGGACGTCAGCGTCACGGCTGGGCGCTGGTTTCGATTGTCGGGTACACCAATGCGGGCAAGTCCACATTGTTGAACCGGCTGGCCGGTGCGGATATTTATGCGGAAGACCAGCTTTTCGCGACGCTCGACCCGACGACGCGGCAGGTCGAACTGCCGAACCGCGAGCCGTGTCTGATGACCGATACCGTGGGTTTTATCCGCAAGCTTCCGCACCATCTGGTGGATTCGTTCAAGGCAACGCTCGAAGAAGTGGTTGAAGCCGATCTGATTTTGCATGTAATTGACTGCGCGCATCCGCAGGTCGAACAGCAGATTGCTGCGGTCAATGTGGTGCTGCAGGAGATCGGTGCGGAAAAACCGGTGCTTTGCGTTCTGAACAAAATTGATAAGGATGTCGGGCGGAACGTCGCGCGGCAATTGGCGCATACTCTCGGCCGTTCGGCGTCGGTTTCAGCAGTTACGGGCGAGGGGTGTGACGGCCTGCTGACTGTACTGGCCGATGCTCTGAAGGGCGACAAGCAGCTGATGAAGCTGAATATTCCGCTCAGCGAAGGACGCCTGATCGCCTTGTTAAAAAATTCGGCGACGGTGCTTACAGAGAATTATGAGGGCGGGTCCGCCGAGATTCTGGTGCGCGTTCCCGCTCCGCTCGTCCCGCGCTGTGAACCGTATCTGGCGGAGAAGGGTTGAATTCGAGCGCGTCATGTCGGATAGTGACCCCCTTCGACGTTGCTCAGGGCAGGTCGATTTAAAAATCAGGGAGAAAACCATGGCGTATGATTTAACAGGAAAAATTAAGGTCGTGAAGGAAGCACAAACCTTCGGGGCGAAAGGATTCACGAAACGGGAATTTGTAGTGACGGTTGAGGACGGCAAGTATCCGCAGGATATCGCGCTGGAGTGCGTTCAGGATAAAGTCACGCTGCTCGACGGGGTGAAGGAGGGTCAAACGGTGACCGTGACGTTCGATATTCGCGGCCGCGAATACAACGGGCGCTATTTCAATAATCTGCAGGCGTGGCGTATCAAGGCCGAAGAATCCGGCGCACCCGCTGACGATGACCGTCCGCCGGTTCCGACCGATGCCGAGGCTCCCGGTGAATTTGATGACGATATTCCATTTTGAGAATGGAATGATGGAATAGTGGAATGTTGGGTTGAGTCCTTGCCGTATAGACAGGCAACAGGAGTCGCAAGGAGACCATTTTAGATATGCTCTGGCACTTCACGATGCAAACGCCGCAACCATCCCGCAGCTTGCAGTCACACCTTGAGCAGGGGTGCTTTTAAAATTCCGTTTTTGGATTGTTCACGCCGTACGTTTTTAGAGCCTTTTCCGGGTGGATCGATTCGCCAGGTCATACCCATTTCGCAGGACTTCCGGTTTTTATTACCGCGCCCAACGGACGCTACAGGGAATCGTTCAGCCTGTGGGTGCGGACGGTGGCCGCGCCTGTGCCGAATGTCATACGGGTTTGGTATCATAGAGCAAGTAACGATTGAAACGTCATATACCCACCCCGGCCTGCGGCCACCCCTCCGGCGGAGGGGAACTCGAGACGGCCAAATGGGTATCAGAGGGGTTCAGAGAAGCGTTTTAACCGCGGATTGCACGGATTATACCAAGCCCCCACATGATATTCGGTACGGCGCGGCCACCGTCCGCACCTACAGAAAGAACAATTTGCTGTAGCCGCGTCCGGTGGGCGCGGTAATAAAAACCGACCGTTATGCGAAATGGGTATAATTCCGTATAATATGGGATTAGAGCAAGTAACGATTGAAACGTCATATACCCACCCCGGCCTGCGGCCACCCCT
>JBAWXO010000387.1:0-2377 GCA_037144035.1 Kiritimatiellales bacterium | reverse complement strand
TATAAGACCAGCCCAAGCGGTCGTTACACCCAACAATAGAGTGATGATTGCTATGTTTTTTTTCATTTTTCCATTCCTCCGTTTGCGCTTGTTCCGCCAGCCAATTGATCCTGCGCCGATAGCCTTTACCGATTTAAGCCCCGTCTCTTTTCCCTTGATTTCAAAAATCTGTTTGTAGGGCGGCGGCCGTGACTCGCCGGACTCATCCGCGATCACGGATCGCGGCTACTAGGCACTTTCGAGTTAGTTGGTCGCAATGGAGACAAGGCCGCCGAGACGGCGGCGGTACGTATCGCAGGCGTCCCGCCTGCCTTGTTGCGACAAATTGAACAGAAAGTGCTATAATACGACGTCCCCCCTCGTTAAATGCTATAATTTCTTTTTCTGCCGGAATCTCCTACACCCGCGAATTCAACATCTCCGATAAAACTACGCCAAACATGATTAATTGTCCTTATTTACCATTTTAAAACCTTGTATTCTGCACCCCGAAACGGTTAGGGCATTTAAATTTGAACCGACGACGCATACGGCAAACCAACCCAAGACAGCTTTCCGCCGGCGTCAGCAATCGCCCAAGATGAAAGCTTCCGAGGTGTTTGGGTGTACTAACGAACAGACCGATCGTCTTTGGGTCGGGTTAATTGAGGCTGAAGTTATCAAATCGGGCATCCGGCGGGGTTTTCGGCTGAGAACCTGAATACAATCCGGCATATCCGCCGGTAAAGAAGCTGTTGGTATCTACGACTTTGCCGGAAACAAGAGTCGCGCCCCCGCCAACCGTCTTAATAGTAAAATCAAAATCATAAGCTGCGGCAGAGGCTACCGTTAGCGTGTACAGGGTTCCTGCAGTAAACGCGGCGGATGCATTCCCTGACTTTACAACCTTATCCTTCCCCCCCACCGTGCTACAGCTGAGCAACTGCCAAGATGCCGTGTCGGTCTTAAACCGCAGCGTGTAATAATTGGATTCATTCTGATAGTTAAATACAATTCCTTGCCATACGGCGGTGGCAGGCGCCGCCACATCCGCACTCAGCGTAAATTTTGCCCCGCTCCCGCTGAGCGTTTGCTGGGCGTTGTTATACAGAATGCCCGGAGCGCTTACTGTATCCATGAGCAACTCATTGCCGCTGATGCTGAATTTATCCGAACTATCGGCACTCACCCAATTCGCGCCGATCGTCGCTCCAGCTGTACTGTAGGCTGTGTCTGTCCGGTTGAAGTCATCGGTTATAGAACCAGCCCAAGCTGTCGTTATACCCAACAATAGACTGATGATTGCTATGTTTTTTTTCATTTTTCCGTTCCTCCGTTTGCGCTTATTCCGCTCGCCAATTGATCCTGCCACCGAGCCACGATCTATATCATACAGGCTATTCCGCGCATGCATTGATGCAATATAAATGCTATTATCATTTATTACCATTTTTGTCCGGTCCCGTCAGCCGGATTATACCAGTTCCGGCAGAATTTCGGTATTTATCCAGTTCGCCGGGTGAGGTCACCCGGCCTACAAAATCGGAATCCAAAAACTGTAGGCCCGGTCACCCGACCGGGCGTTCTTATACCGAATATTATGCGAGACTGGTATGATACCCATTTCGCATGACTTCCGTTTTTTATTACCGCGCCCGCCCCCCAAGGCCTTCGTCGGGGCAGGCGTGCGCGGCTACAGGAAATCGTTCGCCCTGCGGGCGCCTGTTAAGCCGTAGCGTGAAACGCGAAAAAGGACGGGCGCGGGTGCCAGCCACGTAGCGAGCTTCGCTCTGCTACTGTGGTCCGCGCCTGTACCGAATGTCATACGGGTTTGGTATGAATCCGTTGGTTATTAAACTGGATCATCGTATCTTCGCTGTTCCATACCGAAAAATCATACAGGCTTTCGACATCAACAACCCTCGCGCCTTTTCCCGCAGTCCATACATTTTCAGTTATCATTACGGGTTGAAATGCCATGCTACAGGAAAAAGGATGTTGGACATAATAACGACCAGACCGAGCGTAGCTGGCCGGATGACCGTAAGACTGAAGTTATCAAATTTGGCATCCGGCGCCGGGCTAGGCAGCGACCCTAAATACAGTCCGGCATATCCGCCGGTAAAAAAGCTGTTGGTAGCTACGCTGGTGGTGAGGGGAACAAAAGTCGTGAGCCCGTCAACTGACTTAATGGAATAATCAAAATCATAAACTGCATCAGAGGCTACCGTCACCGTGTACAAGGTGTCTGCAGCAAAATTGCCGCCAGTTGAATTCCCTGACTTTACAATTATAAGCGCGTTGTTACTAACGCCGAGCAACTGGTAACCTGCGGCGCCGGTTTTAAAACGCAGCGTGTAATAATTGGATGCATTCTGATAGTTAAATACAACCCCTT
>JBAWXO010000386.1:0-2380 GCA_037144035.1 Kiritimatiellales bacterium | reverse complement strand
CGATCGACATTCAGGCCGAAGCCGCCCGCCTGAAAAAAATAATGGATGAACACGACTGCGTGAACATCTTCATTTCTGAAGGCGCGGGCCTGGAAGCCATCGTCGCGCAGATGACCGCCGCGAGCGAAGAAGTGCCGCGCGATGCGTTCGGTCACGTCAAACTCGACGCTGTCAACCCCGGTAAATGGTTCGGCAAGCAGTTCGCCGACATGCTTAAAGCCGAAAAGGTGCTGGTGCAGAAGAGCGGCTACTTTGCCCGCGCCGCCGCAGCCAATAAGGAAGACCTCAAGTTGATCAAGCGCTGCGCCAATAAAGCCGTTGAGTGCGCTCTCAAACGCGTCAGCGGAGTGGTTGGCGAAGATGAAGATCAGGGCAACACACTGCGTGCCATCGAATTTCCGCGCATCAAAGGCGGCAAGCCGTTTAATATCGACGATAAATGGTTCGGCAAACTGTTAGCAGCCATCGGCCAAACCAAGGGGTCAAAAGTTCACGTTCACCACTAGTGACCGCTTCATGAAAACAAACCCCTTCAAAATCTGTCCAAACTGTAAACAACAGTGGGAAACACGCGAAGATTTCCTGGCCGATCCGGAACTGAAGCTGGTCGGTTATCAGGTTGCCTTCGAGGATCTTGAAGGTGGCCTGTTCTTCTTCAACCATCTGCATAGAAACTGCGAAACCACGCTCGCTATCCCCGTCAATGAGTTCACCGTATTGAGCCCCCTCCCGATTGTGGCTCGGCGAGAGACAAAGCACGCGTGCTGCCCTGACCTCTGCGTCCGGCAGGGCTCCTTGGAGCCTTGTCCGGTTGCGTGCGAGTGCAACTGGGTACGTGAAATCATGCAGGTGATCCGTAACTGGGAAAAAACAGCCGCTTAAGAGATCGGAATACCTTCAGCGGCTTCTGAAATAACCGGAGCGCGCTCGATCAGCTCGATGTTCTGCCAGCGCCTCGATCGGAAACGGGCCATCAAGCCTAACGCCAGCAGGCAGATGTAAACCAACGCCCAGGCCCAGGCCGCCACCACGCCCATCTTCAGCACCAGCACGATCAGCAGTTCACCCGCCGCAAAGAAAAACCACGCCATAGAGGTCTCGTACCACATGACAAAGTGCGTATCGCCTGACCCGCGCAGTGCGCCGGAAAGAATCAGATTGGTGGAATCCATCAGCCCCCAGCAGGAGGCGAAAATCAGCAGCGTGCGGGCCAGATTGAAAATTTGGTCAAACGGAACGTCGCCGCGCGCAAAAAGGCGGATGTACACCTCGGGCATCAGCACAAAGGTCAGCGCCGCGCAAACGGTATAGATCCAGCCGATGTGCACCGCGCGCCAGCCGACCGCAGAAGCTCCGTCAAAGTCGCGCCGTCCGATGTGCTGCCCCACTAGCGTACTGGCCGCTTGACCGATGCCGACCGACGGCATGAATGCAATCATGTTGACGCTCAGCGCGATGTTAGCCGCCATAAAAGCCGTTTCGCCGAGCCGCCCCACTAACAGAACAAAAAGAGAGAACGCCCCGATATCCAGCGCCATGTGAATGCCCGCCGGAATGCCGAAACGAAGCAGGCGGCGGAACAGCGGTGCGTCAAAATAGAAAAGACGGCGCGTGTCGTAAAGCCGGTTGTTTTTCGGCGAAAAGTAGATCACCAGCATGATAACCGGCGAAACAAAGCCCGAGATCACCGAAGCTAGTGCCGCTCCCGCAATCCCCATTTCCGGAAACGGCCCGACACCGAAAATCAGCAACCAGTTCAGAATCAGATTCACGAGCGTCCCGAGTAGCGCGCAAAGCATGATTACTTTCGTCAAACCGCGTCCGGAGAAAAAACTGCTAACGGCGGAGGAGAGCGGCAGAAACAACCCGCCGGCCATCAGAACCTTGAGGTAGGTTTTTTCGGCCGCCATCACATCCGGCGCGTGGCCGCTAAGCGAAAGCATCCAGAGCCCGACCGGGATCAACAGCAGAATCAGCGGAAACGAAAAAAGCGCCAGCAGGATGGCCTGAGCCACCGAGCGGCTGCAACTGCGCAGGTCGCCGCTTCCATAGTACTGCGCAACCAGACTATTGGCGAAGGCGGCGGTGGACATGAAGCCGCACACCAGCGTGAAGAAAAGAATACCGGCGGGGACAACCGCCTGCAGCGTGGCCGGGCTGTACCATGCCAGAAACATGCGGTCGCAGAAATTCTGCACGGTGAAAAAGGCCGAGGTGATGATCAGCGGAATGGCAATCTGCAACACCTCGCGGTATGAAGAGGATGAAGATGGGTGCGTTGTGTTCATGAGGCAACCCAGTGTTTCCAAACTTTGAAAAAATTGCGAGCTGCTTCTTCCAATGGTTAGAAAAACAGAATCGGTTTTTTCCAAGGATTGGA
>JBAWXO010000385.1:0-2388 GCA_037144035.1 Kiritimatiellales bacterium | reverse complement strand
GATCGGTATCGATCTGGATGCAGACACCTACTCTTTTTATCGTAACGGCACGTGGGCTTTCTCCGGCCCTCTCGTCAGTAATATGATTAGCATTCTTAGCTGGGAGGTTGATATAACTCCTAATGGAGCTAGCAGATCGCCCAAGGGTGAGTACGCTTTTTATATAGATGATTTACAGGTGAGTACCGCAATAAATGGATTACTGACGGTCACCCGGGGCACGGGCAGCGGGTCGTACACCAACGGAGAGCAGGTGGCGATTTCGGCAGCTGTGGTCAGCGGGAAGACCTTTGTGGCATGGACCGGCGACACCGTGTATTTGGCCGATTCCAATGCCGCGAGCACCACGGTAACGATGCCGGATCAGGCGGTTAATCTGACTGCGACGTATGTGGACACCCCGTATGCCCTGACGGTTAACAGCGGCAGCAATAGCGGTTCGTACACCAATGGACAGCAGGTATCGATTTCGGCGGATGCTCCAGCCACTGGAAAGGCTTTCAGCCGGTGGACTGGCGCTACCCAGTATGTGGCCAGTGTCAGCTCCGCGAGCACCACGGTGACGATGCCGGCACAGGCGATCGCCCTGACTGCGACGTATGTGGATGTCTATTACGCCCTGACAGTTAACAGCGGCACCGGCGGCGGCGGGACATATACCAACGGAACGCAGGTGGCGATCGAGGCGGATGCGCCGGCCAGCGGATACGCCTTTGATCAGTGGACCGGCGACACCGCGTATGTGGCGAGCGCCAGCTCCGCGAGTACTACGGTAACGATGCCTGCCGCGACAGTCACTTTGACTGCGACGTATGTGGGCACCCAAACCATCACCTTCCCGGCGATCAGCGATAAAGTCACAACCGACAAGGTCGGTCTGACGGCGACGGCTTCTTCCGGTTTGCCGGTATCGTTCAGCGTGCTTAGCGGATCAGCTTCGATCAGCGGCGGAACAAATCTTACCTTCAGCGGTGCGGGTCGTGTCAGCATCGTGGCCAGCCAGGCGGGCGACAGCAGTTACAACGCGGCACCGAATGGAACCAACACATTCACGGTGCACGGAATTCCCGTGGCCGGAACGGTGACGCTGCAGCGGGCGACGAATCAGATTTTGAAAGTCACGACAACCATGCTGCTGGAAAATTCAACGGATCCAGAAGGTTCGGCTCTATCCGTGGTATGGGTGTCTCCGGGTTCGACCAACGGAGGCGCGATGACGCTGGCCGGCCGGTGGGTGACCTACACGCCGCCGGAAGGAAACAATACAGACGATTTCTTCCAGTTCCGTGTGAGCAATGCGTTTGGCGGCGAAGCTGCGGGTACGGCAAAAGTTGAGACCCTTACACAGACTGGCGGCGGCTCGACAACGTTGAATTTCAACGCCGCGCCTGTCGGCGGCAACATGGAGTTGAGAATCTTTGGAATTCCGGGACGCGCCTATATCATGCAAGGAGCGACCCGGCTGATCGAGCCGAATTGGACCAATCTGAGCGGGTGTGTTATCGGAGCGGGCGGTTACGTGGACTTCACGGAAACCAATCCGCCGTTGCCTCGTTTTTACCGGACTGTGCAACCCTGAGGGAAACAATGAAAACTAAACGAATGATAAACTGGGTCGTCGGGCTGATCCTGTTCTGGTGTACGCTGAGCGCTTTCGGAAGTTGGGTTTTTTTCGATGTGAATCAGGCCGTTCCTGATAACGATCCGACCGGACTGCAGAACACGCAGAGCCTTACAGGCTTCGACCGTCGGATTGATTTTATTCAGGTCTATCTGCGAATGTCCGGCAGCCCGGACGCGTTCACCGGTGATTATTATGTCAGCCTGATTGGGCCGAACGGCGGATTTTCGGTATTGCTGAACCGCGCGGGACGAACTCTGTCCGCTCCGCTGGGCTATGGCGATAACGGTTTTGATGTCACCTTCTCTGTCGGCGCGCCGGATGCGCACCTGTATCAGAACTATAGTCCGGATTTCGATGCGCAGTCTCGGTTGACCGGAACCTGGGATGCCGACGGACGTAATGTGGATCCGGATATCGTTCTGGATACCGACAGCCGTACTTCCGGACTGGATGTTTTTGGCGGATTGAATCCGAATGGTAACTGGACACTGTTCGTGGCCGATCTCGGTCAATACGGCACAGCGACACTCGATTCCTGGGGGCTGAATATCAACACAATCATTCCTGAGCCGGCGACGGTGGGAATGCTGGGTTTCGGCGCCCTGGTCACGTTAATAATGCGCCGTATGCGCGGCTAAAATTATTATGTATTCTGCAAAACGGTACGGAGAGGGATCTCCGTATCGTTTTTTGTCAGTGAATAATGAAAACAGTGAAATACCATTAGGCTGACAAAAGCCCCCTTACCCCTTGAAAAACAAGGG
>JBAWXO010000384.1:0-2391 GCA_037144035.1 Kiritimatiellales bacterium | reverse complement strand
CTTCTCGTCCGAAGAGCTGCGCACCGAATCGCCCGCGCAGGCGGTACAGATTGGCGACCCGCTCACCCAGCGCAAGCTCTACGAATTTCTGATGGAAGCGCGCGACCTCGGACTTTTCCGCTGTATCACCGACAACGGTGCCGGCGGCATTTCCTGCTCATTCGGCGAAATGGGTAAATATTCCGGCGGATGCGAGTGCGAACTCAAAGACGCGCCGCTCAAATACGAAGGCCTTCAGCCGTGGGAAATTTTGGTTTCCGAGGCGCAGGAGCGCATGACGCTGGCCGTTCAGCCCGAATGCCGCGAAGCCTTCGAAAAGCTCGCCAAACAGCGCGACGTCGAAGTCGCCTTTATGGGCAAATACAACAACTCCGGCTTCTTCACCGTCAAGTATGACGGCGAGATCGTCGCCAGTCTCGATATGGATTTTCTTTACGAAACCGGCTGCCCGAAACTTTACATGAAGGGCGTCTGGAAGAAACCCGAAATTCCGGCTCCTGAAAAAGCGCGCGGCGGTAGCCGCACCAAACAGCTCCGCCAGATGATGGGCCGACTTAACATCTGTTCCCGCGAATACAAGAGCCGCATCTACGACGGCGAGGTCAAAGGCCTTTCTGTGGTGAAGCCGTTTGTCGGCGTCAATGCCGATGTCCCGTCCGATGCCACCGTCATGCGCATCGAGTACAACAAAGACCGCGGCGCGATTCTGGCTGAAGGCATCAACCCGTGGTTTTCCGATATCGATACCTATCACATGACGGCGTCGGTCATCGACGAAGCCATCCGTCGCGTCATCAGCGTCGGCGGACGCCTCGACCGCATCGCCGTCCTCGACAACTTTTGCTGGCCCGATCCGGTTCAGTCGGAAAAAACACCTGACGGCGAATTCAAAATGGCGCAGCTCGTCCGCTCCAACAAGGCGCTCTACGACTACACCGTGGCATTCGGCACGCCAGCCGTTTCCGGTAAAGATTCCTGCAAGAACGACTCGACCCGCGGCGGAAAGAAAATCTCCATTCCTCCGACGTTGCTCATTTCGTCGATCGGTCAGATCGACGATGTGCGTAAGGCCGTCACCATGCCGCTCAAAGAAGCAGGCAACCTGATTTATATGGTCGGTGTGACGAAAAACGAACTTGGCGCTTCCGAATGGAACCGCATGCTCGCCGAAGAGCAGGGCAATCCATGGAACTACGGCGGCGACGTGCCGACTGTGGACGCGAATGCCGCGCTGGCAATTTACCGCGCGATGAACCAAGCGCAGGACGAAGGGATTCTACTTTCCTCGCACACGCCGTCAAAAGGCGGTCTGGCGATCGGTCTGGCACTGATCACCATCGGCGGACAACTTGGTGCGGAAATTGATCTGGCGAAAGTTCCCGCCTCCGTCAAGGCTGCGGCGGGCAGGACAACCTCCCGGAAGAAATTGAACGACGACCTGATTCTCTTCTCCGAATCCAACAGTCGCTTCATCATCTCGGTCAAACCGGAAAATGTTACGCGCTTCGAAGAACTCTTCGCCGGGCTGCCGGTCGCTCAGATCGGAATTGTCACATCAGAGAAGAAGCTGGTTGTGAAGGGTGTCAAAGGCGCGGTCAGAATTGATACGGCAATTTCTGATTTAGCGAAACCCTTCAAAAAGACACTGTACGGAATATAAGTCGAATAGGTCCTATAGGACATATTATGCACGGCAAAGATGATCTAATTAAGGCTCACGGCGGCTACCGTGACCTGAAATCATTTCAGATGGCCGAAATTGTCTTTGATGGAACGATGCTCTTCTGCGAACGCTTTGTGGATCGCTTTTCCCGCACAACCGACCAAATGGTTCAAGCCGCTCGCAGCGGGCGGCAAAATATTGCTGAGGGTTCGCAGGTTTCCGGAACCTCTAAGAAAACGGAACTCAAACTGGTCAGTGTGGCTCGCGGCAGTCTGGAAGAGCTTCTGCTCGACTATGAAGATTTTCTTCGTCAGCGCGAACTGAAGAAATGGGAGAAAGACAATAAAGAAGCGCTGTTTGTCCGAAAACTTGGCAAACAGGAGGACAGGTCTTATTCGACCTATAAACCCTATCTTGAAACCCGCCCGGCTGAAGTCTGCGCTAATATTCTAATTTTCCTGATTCATCAGGCTAATTATCTGCTCGATCAGCAACTCAAAGCCCTTGAAGCAGAATTTCTGGAAGAAGGCGGTTTCACTGAACGGCTTTATCAAAGTCGTCGCCGTAAGCGGGACGATGGATGAATTGCCTGCTCCAATATGGCGACGAATGGCTTCGCTTCTCGGAGCCGGTCGAAGTGCTGACAGCCCGCACGCTGGATGAAGTTTCCGAGTGTCTGAAGAAAATCGAAGCCAGCGGGCTGTGGGCCGCCGGTTTTATTTCCTATG
>JBAWXO010000383.1:0-2392 GCA_037144035.1 Kiritimatiellales bacterium | reverse complement strand
ATCCCGGCGAGACGGAGGAGGATTTTAATGAACTGCTGGCGTTTGTTCGTGAAGGACGGTTTACCCACGCAGGTGTTTTCACCTATTCCGCTGAGCCGGGAACGCTTTCCGCCAAACTCGCGGACAGTGTGCCGGAGGCCGTTAAACTGGAACGGCGCGCGCTTCTGATGGAAGCCCAGCGCGAAGTTTCCGCCGCGCGCTGTGCCGCGCAGATCGGCCTGACGGCTGAGGTGATGATTGACGGTCCCGGCGAAGAGGGACTGACTGCCCGCTCGCAACGTGAAGCGCCTGAAGTTGACGGTGTTTTTCTTTTGCCGCCGTTCGAGGCGGTTCCCGGTGACCGGTTCGACGTGAAAATCAGTGGTGCCGGGGCCTACGATTTAATCGCCGAGCCAGTCTGCCGGCCGTGTTTAGACTCCATACACGAAACCCGCGGCTCCCTCATACGGTGAGAAAGGCCGGCTGATAAGAAATTATAGGAGAAATTGACACTCGTCAGATGCGGGGTAAGCACACAATCAGGTATTGCGATTTCGACCGCTACCCGTCGCACTGTTTACCCAGAGGTTACAGCGTTAAGATGAAAATTAGTTGCAATATGGCAAATTAATGCCAGGATGATTATCCGATTAATCAAACGGTGGAATCAAGGAGGCAGTGATGAGAAAGTCAGGGGTGTTGCTTATTGGTGTGCTGTTTGCGGCGGTGGGATTAGAAGCGGCAACGGTTGTGCTTACGGCGCATGCGGATGCAGATATTCGCTCCTTTAAATCGGAGAATTCCGGATTCAACCGGGATACATTGTCGATCAAAAATGCAGGGATCGACCCGTCCGCAAGTGATAGCGCCAAAGCCTATGTTTGCTTCAAGATTCCAAAGGGGTTCGGTCCGATAACCAGTGCAAAATTTACAATGACTCGCACGGTTCTGGGAACATACGGTTCCCTGCACGAAGTTTACGGCCTGAATGACGGGGAGGATGAACTAAAATGGACCGAAGCCAATGAAAGCGGACTTTGCTGGAACGATGCGGCGGGGAATGTCACGGACAGTCCTTCAGGGTTCAAGGACGCAGTGCTAACCGGGACATTTGAGACCAGAAAAGCCGCCGCTGGGGGGCGAGTCGGAGATAGCTGGTCAATTTCAAGCCCGGAGCTGGTTAAATTCTTGAACACGGATTCCAACGGGTATGTAACGCTGATGGTTGGCCGGATGCAGCAATCTTCGTCTGCTGACCAGTGGGCTTCTAAAGAGAACGGCAAGTTTCCCGGCCCGACGCTGACGATTGATACGGGGCCGGGTTTTAACCCGTCAATTGTTGCGGCGGCAACCACACCGATCATGTCGAAGGATAGTACTGCATCGACTGTGATTGCGGGATCTGCGGCGGCAATGTCAGGCTCTGTGGCGTCTAAGCGCTGGCATGCGTGGCGCACCTCCCGTAAAGAGTATCCTTTGGCGGCGTGGAGTTATTTTCAGCGGTTCCCGGGTAGCCGACAGGAATACCAGATTTATAAAGATGCCGGTTTCAATTATGTCCAATCGCCGCAAGAACAGGTTGATAATGCCCGTGCGGCCGGGCTGGATCTCATGATGGGCGGGTTTCGCGATGTGCACACGAATATAAGTGAACTTGTGGCTATGGTGGAGTTTGCCAATAAACATCCCGGGGAGGTGTCCGTCTATTCGTTGAAAGACGAGCCGGTTCCGGCAGATTTTCAGAACGTGGCGAAAGCTGTAAGTTATATTTATGCCCATGACATGGCCGGTGCGCTTCCGATCATCGATTTCCGTGCCAACTGGTGTGTTCCATACAAACGCTGGAAAATGACGTATGAAACTTGTTATGAGCGTTTTTTGGAAACAGTGAACCCCCCGGTTCTGCTGAACTGTCATTATCCGCTTAAACTGGATGGTACAACCCGATCCTCGTTCTATGCGAACGTGGAGTTTTTCCGCCGATTGGCTTTGCAAAGAGATGTCGGATTGATGGGATTTGTTCAGGTGACGGCCCATGCGTTTACTAATAGCACAGAAATTCAATACCGTACTCCCAGCGAATCGGATATGAACTGGATAGTGAACACCCATTTAGCTTACGGAGCGCAAGGACTGTGGTTTTACAATTGGCGCATTCAGGATGAGCGTTTCGGAAAAGCGCTGGTTGATGGAGAAAGCGGCGCGCCGACCTCTTTGTATCCAATGGTGCAGAAAATCAATGTCCGGGTGAAAGCGCTGGGCAGCATACTGATGAAGCTGAAATCGCAGGCAGTGGTTCACACCGACGAGATTGTTCCGGAAGGCACGACGCGGTATGCGCCGGGGATGGTCAAGGGGATTTACGATTTCGCCGGGAAATCATTTATTGTCTCCCAGTTTTATAATCAGGACG
>JBAWXO010000382.1:0-2394 GCA_037144035.1 Kiritimatiellales bacterium | reverse complement strand
GTAACTTTTTCTGCCGCTGGTGCTGAAAAACAGTTTCCGATGTTCTCGAAAATCCTCTTCGAATTTTCCAAGGTTCGGGAAACGGCGGATTTCGACGGAGTCCCAGTAATCCAGACCGGCGCGTTTTACCTTCTGGTCGGTCAATCGGAAACCGAGCGGCTCAATCAGGCTGAGAGCGGTTCCTGTCGCGGCGCAGAGGCGGGCGATATTGCCGGTATTCTGCGGAATTTCCGGCTCCACCAGCACGATGTTGAGGGGCGGGTTGGGCCAGTTGAGCGGAAGCTGTGTTCTTGGGCGCATAGTTTAAAGTGGTGGAAGTAAGGAGACTCGAACTCCAACCTTCTTTCATGTCAAGCCACCCCATGGGTGTTTAATCATGAAATTTTTTGTTTCAGTAAGTCTCTGACTATCCGCACCCTATGTTTTTTTATGGTCTTGTCAAGTCCAGATGAAAAAGCATGAAAAAACTGTATTTTTACGAACCAAAGCCACGTTTTTTCAGGACGTTCAGCAATAAAAATCCGCCCGGCATCGACAGACGACGGAGATCAGCGTGCTCTGAGATTCATCCGTCGGTCCAGAGGTTTGAAATCTCCAGCCGGTGCGGTTGCGCGGTAATCGTGGGAAAATGCGGAGCTTTGAAAGCAAAGATCCTCGTACACTGGTTATTCCAAGGAATCAGGGGGTAAGGGCAAAGCGCGGCATAAAAAAATCCCGGCCGCAGTTGCGGTCGGGACATTCTGCGCTCAGCCGGGATGCGTTAAGCAATCGCGGCTTTAGCGGTCTGAATCAGCTTGATGAATCCGGCTTCGTCGTAGATGGCGATTTCGGAAAGCATTTTGCGGTTCAGGGTGATATTGGCTTTGACCAGTCCTTCAATGAAGCGGCTATAGCTGATGTCGTTGGCTTTACAGGCGGCGTTGATGCGCACGGTCCAAAGGCGGCGGAAGTTGCGCTTTTTCAGTTTGCGATGGACGAAAGCCATCGCCTGAGCGCGATCCACCGCTTCGGTGGCCATACGGAAAAGTTTGCTGCGGTTACCATAGAAACCTTTCGCGAGGTCCAGACGGTTTTTTCTGCGGCGGCGCGAGGCCGGTGCGTTAGTGGCTCTAGGCATGGTTCATACTCCTTAAATTAAGCGTAGGGAATGGTTCGTGAGATGCGTTTTTCGTCGGTTTTTGCGACCAAATTGGTGCCTCCGAGACGGCGGCGCTGCTTACGGCTCTTGCCGGTCAGAATGTGGCTGCCACCCATGTGGGAATATTTTAGTTTTCCGGTTCCCGTTTTCTTAAAACGTTTGGCCGCAGTCTTTTTGGTTTTCTGTTTCGGCATAGTGTGCTCCTCAAAGTGGTACGTAAAAGCGCAGAAATATAGGTAAGGGGTCGGGGTGAGTCCAGCTTTTAAATTACTTTTTATCGTTAGATTCCAAGACCGCCCAGTAGACCGTCCGTATCCTTTGTTCGCACGGCGACACCGGCTCCGGTTTTGGTCACAAAACTGTGCGGAGGAACGCTGTCGAGCAGGAAGACATTGCCGCCGATCACCGAGTGGTGGCCAAGGACCGTTTTGCCGCCCAGCACGATGGCATTGGCGTAAATAATGACGTGATCTTCAACGGTCGGATGGCGCTGAACGTGTTTGATCGGGTTGCCGTGTTCGTCCAGCGGAAAGCTTTTCGCACCAAGGGTGACCCCTTGATAAATTTTGACGCCTTGTCCGATTTTTGCCGTTTCGCCGATCACGACTCCGGTGCCGTGGTCGATGAAGAAACCGCGTCCGATGGCGGCACCGGGATGAATATCGATGCCTGCCTTGGAATGAGTCCATTCATTCATGATACGCGGAATGATCGGCACATCGAGGCGGTAAAGTTCGTGCGCCATGCGGTGCGAGGTAATTGCTAGCACATAGAGGTAATACAACATCACTTATTTATGGTGGTGGTGGTATTCAGTCTTCTGGTGTAAGAAATAATGCATTTGGTTTTACATCAATGTTATATAATACAACTGGTTCATATAATTCAGCACTGGGTTTCCAAACATTATATTTTAATACTACTGGAATACAAAATGGGGCTTTTGGTGATGGTGCACTAAGAGCTAACACGTATGGAGATAGTAATAATGCATTTGGTTATAAATCGCAAACATTTAATGTTGGTGGTGTTGGAAATAATTCAATGGGTATAAATACATTATATTCAAATGTTTCTGGTAATTACAATACAGCAATAGGAAATATTTCCTTATATAATGTATTAGGATCTAGTAATATAGGTTTAGGTTATGGTGCTGGTTATAGAGCAACAGGTAGTAACGAATTGTATGTCGACAATCAAGGCTCAAGAGCAACAAATGCACTTGAAAAAACAAATTCTATTATATATGGTGT
>JBAWXO010000381.1:0-2396 GCA_037144035.1 Kiritimatiellales bacterium | reverse complement strand
CCGCTTGGCCGGTGAATCGGGCTTGGCGAGAAATCGCACGGCTTCCCCGGCGGAGGGCAGTTTGCCGATCACATCCAGATAGACACGGCGGACAAACACCTCGTCGGAGCAGAGTACCGGCTGAATTTTCATTTTCTCCAGCCGGCCGAAAACCAGCTGATCAATCCGGCCGGCGGGTTCCGGTGAGGACGGCTGTTCCAGTACCGCTACCGGCTCTTTCGCCGTAACAATACTCAGAACGGTGCAAAGAGTTGCGAAAACACACACACCACGTTTCATCATCTTATGTCTCGGTTTCCGTAAAAAAGCCCAGCCTGAAAAAAACTGGATGAGTATATTTCAGTCCGCACACAAAGGCGCTCATAAAAATAACGCAAAGTTCCAGTTTTTGTTGCACCTGACTGAATTATTATTTTAGTACTTCAATTTTCTGATTGCTCGTTACATCCGAATCTGTCCGGAGCCGGAGATGACGTATTTGTAGGTGGTCAGTTCCTCGAGTCCCATGGGGCCGCGGGCGTGAAGCTTGTCAGTGCTGATGCCGATTTCAGCGCCCATGCCGAATTCGCCGCCGTCAGTGAAGCGCGTCGAGGCGTTGACGTACACCGTTGCGGAATCAACCTGCGCCAGGAACTTTTTCGCCGCTTTCGCGTCGGTGGTGACAATGGCGTCGGAGTGCTGCGAGCCGTAGGTGTTGATGTGTTCAATTGCGGCCTGCACGTTGTTGACGATGCGGACGGCGAGAATCATGTCGAGATATTCGGCGTACCAGTCCTCCTCGGTGGCGGATTTTATCGACGAATCAAATTTCCGGACGGCATCGTCGCCGCGCAGTTCGACACCGAGCTGTTTGAATCGCGCAATCATGCGGGGCAGGAACACGGCGGCGATATCTTTATGAACGAGCAGCGTTTCCATGGCGTTGCAGACGCCGGGGCGCTGGCACTTGGCGTTTTCGGCGATGGCGAGCGCCATGTCGATGTCGGCAGTCGCGTCCACGAAGGTGTGGCAGACGCCTTTGTAATGCTTAATGACGGGAACCCAGGCCATTTCGGTGACGGCCTTGATGAGGCTTTCGCCGCCGCGGGGCATAATCAAATCAATCTTGCCGGTCATCTGGCAGAGTTCGCGTACGGCGTCGCGGTCGGTGGTTTCGACCAGCTGAATGGCGTCGGCGGGCATGCCTTTTTTCAATCCGCCGTCGCGCAGAGCTTTGGCGATGGCTGCGTTGGAATACATCGCTTCTTTGCCACCGCGCAGGATAACGGCGTTGGCGGTTTTAAAGCAGAGCGAGGCGGCCTCGGCGGTGACGTTGGGGCGCGACTCATAAATGATGGCGATCACGCCGATCGGCACGCGGATTTTTTTAATCTGCAATCCGTTGGGACGCTGAATGGTGCTGAGCTTTTTGCCGATGGGATCTTTCAGGGCGGCGACCTCGCGCAGTCCTTTGACCATGCCTTCGAATCGGGCATCGGTTAGCTTTAGACGATCGATTAGGGCGAAGGAAAGTTTGGTCCCAGCTTGAACGTCTTTGTAAACGGCAGCCCAAATGGCATCCTTCTGCGCGACGATTTCGTCAGCCATCGCTTCGAGAATGGCGTTTTTCTTTTTGGTCGAAAGTTTGGCCAGCTCGCGCGAAGCGTGAACGGCCTTTACGCCCATCGAAATCATTTCGTCGTGTAAACTCATGAGGGATACCTGTTATTCGTTATTGGATATTTGTTATTCGGGGGAATTTAGAGCTTTTCGTCCTGCGGAGTCAAAGGCCGACAGGGTTTTAAATTCACTTTCGGCCATGCCAGAATCTCCTGCCAACAACCAATATCGAATATCCAATAACTAATATCTAGCCGTGCATTACCAGCGTTCCGGTGTCTTCTCCGGAGAGAACGCGCTGAATGATCCCATCGTTGCGTCCGTCAGCAATCATCACGGCGATACCGGCGGCGGCCGCTTTGCCGGCGGACATGAGCTTGGATTTCATCCCGCCGGTGGAGAGTTCGCCGTTTTTGCCTTTATCGAGCGCGAGGATATCTTCAGAAACCTCCTCGACGAAAGGAACGCGCTTGCCGGCGTCGTCTTTGAGTCCGTCGGTGGTGGAAAGCAGAATCAGCGCATCGGCTTTGATGAGAATCGAAACCAGCGCGGCAAGCAGGTCGTTGTCGCCGAATTTAATTTCTTCGGTGGCGACGGTGTCGTTTTCGTTAATGACCGGCACGATCCGGTGATCGATCAGATTCATAAGCGTGTTCTGCGCGTTGGCGCGGCGTTCCTCATTCTGGAAAATATCGTTGGTAAGCAGAATCTGTCCGACCTTGATATGTTTTTGTCCGAAGAGATGGCTGTAGAGGCTCATCAGGCGGGTCTGCACGACGGCGGCGGCCATCTGGAGG
>JBAWXO010000380.1:0-2414 GCA_037144035.1 Kiritimatiellales bacterium | reverse complement strand
TCACCAATACGCTGTCGGCCAATCCGGCGTATTTCGAAATCACACCGTCGTCAGCGACGTATCCGTCCATGACCATCGGGCAGGTCACCTCAACGGTGTATACGGTTGTCATCAGCAATACGACCCCGGCGGGTATTTATACCTTCATGGTAACCAATCACACGGAAAGATGGAGCTGGCCGGCGAGTTTTAATCTGGAAGTTTTCATCCGGCAGCCGAATAGCGACTGGGTCAAAGCGAATAACACGACGAACCTGAATCTGGGTAGCAGTTGGGTGGACGGATTTGTTCCAAACGCGACCGACCGGGCGGTGCTGGATCCGACCGTAACCTCGCCGATTACCACCGCGTTGGGTTCTAATCTTTCCTGGAGAGGGATCGCGCTGGTCAGCAACACGGCCGTATGGACCATCAGCGGAACCAACACGCTGACGCTCGGTTCTGCCGGGATAGACATGTCAACAGCCAAGACCAATCTGACGGTTGCCACGAAACTGACGCTCGCCACAACCCAAACGTGGGATACCGCCGCATCGCGCACACTGACGGTGTCCGGCCCCATCGGAGGCTCTGTTACCGCACCGCTGGTCAAAGCGGGTGCAGGCACACTGGTGATCACGAATACATTAAATAAGTTCAAAGGCGGATTAACGGTCAGCGGCGGAACCCTTGCGGTGGCCAATACCGATGTGCTGGGCACCGGGGTGCTGAGCATGGCTGTCAGCACACTGGCCACAGCCGGAGGAGAAGCCTTGCTGCCCAACAACATGGTGTTGACCGATTCGGTCACGATCACGAATGCCAGTCGGCTGACCCTCGCCGGAGAGGTCAGCGGCCCGGGTAGTCTGACAAAGACCGGTGCGGGCACCTTGGTTTTCAGGGGAGTCAATACCTACAGCGGCGGCACAATCAATTCCGGACTCATTGAAATAGAGAACCCCAATGCGCTGGGCTCCGGCCCCGTCGTTATGAATACCGGCAGCACATTACAGGCACTCGGTACGTCGTTTTTTCTGAACGGTGCAGGGCTTCTGAACGATATTATGTTGGCTGGCAATGCAACGATTAAAGCAACACTGGCCGCAACGGCCAGCGAGGTTGTCGCAGTGGATGGAGCGATCAGCGGACCGGGACAACTTACGACCGGCGGATACTATTGTGATCTGAGAGGTGTTAACACCTTCAGCGGCGGGCTGGTGCCGCAAGCGGTATATACCCGGTTCAACGCGCAGTCGCTGGGCTCCGGGCCCATAAGCATTACTGGCAGCCGCGTTCTTCTGCCGCTCGGAAATATGACGATCAGCAATAATATTACCCTCGCAAGCGGAAGTTTCCTGCGCATGTATCTCAACAGCCAGGCCATTAAAATTTCCGGTACACTGAGCGGCTCCGGTGCTCTCGATTTTCAGGATGGTAACGGAAATTTAACCCTCAGCGGGGACAATTCAGGGTGGAGCGGGAGTGTTACTAATTTTGATGGGACGAAGATTGTGCAGATAAATCACCCGAATGCGCTGGGAACCAATACCGCTACCGCTGGTATAGAATTCGGCAACGGGGATATCGGACAACCTAAGCTTATTGTCAATGCCGCCCTTTCGTCCAGACGCAACATGCAGTTTGGTGCAACGGGGCACTATCCGGTTGAGTTCCAGATTAATTCGAATGCAACCTTTTCCGGCAACCTGACCGACTCATCGTATAACGATGCCGGCGTGTTGAAAACAGGCTCCGCACAACTGACTCTCAGCGGAAACAATACGTATACCTGCCCGACCGAGGTGCGTGCCGGTTCACTGATCGTTGACGGGATCTTGCGGAATTCGGCCATGCAGGTGGGTTCCGGCGCAACATTGAGCGGCACCGGTTCCGTGCATAGCGTGACCCTGAAAACAGGTTCTATTCTTGATCTGTCCGCCGACGGCATGACCTTTCTCGGCGATTTGACCATGTCAAGTGATGTCACCGCCACGCTCGGCGTGAAGGATGCCGGTTCGGCTCTGCGCGGTAGCGGCAATGTCCTGACAGCGTGCGGAACTTTGACGCTGGATTTTTCAAGCAACAGCACCGTTGCAATCGATGACTCGTTCACTGTATTCAGCGACTGGGGTGAATTGATAGATAACGGCCTCACCGTGCTGTCCACCGGCTTACCTTCATATTTAAAACTCGATACTGCCAACCTTTTCATTAACGGCAGCGTGCAAGTGGTTGCAAATCCAGCGATTCCTCCGGATTTACAGATCAATGTCACCGGCCTGCCCCGCATGAAAATAGGCGAAACGAATCCGGTAGCGGTCGTTATTCGTAACCTGGGTGGACGCCCGGCCACGAATGTGACCTCCACGCTGATTCATAACGGTGCGACGTCGGCTTTTGCGGTCGTTTCCAATAATGCGCAGATGATACTGGGC
>JBAWXO010000379.1:0-2414 GCA_037144035.1 Kiritimatiellales bacterium | reverse complement strand
CAGAGGCCACAGAGCATGAGAGAAAACAAATGCGACTTTTGGTTGTGGTCTTCCCTCGGTGTTTCTCAGTGTTCCTCGAGCGAAGCGGGTGGTAAAAAACATCTCCTATTCCTTCGTCTGTTTGGGAGATGCGTAGAGGCCGATTTTGCCGAGGACGCCTTCGAGCCCGCCGTTATTGAGTTCTTTTTTCCACTCCGGCTTGAGGCCGACCTTTTTGAGAAGCTGGCGGTCACCCGCATAAACGTAGGCGGTGCAGCCGGTACAGCGCTGTTTGAGAAAGTCGCCGAACTCTTTCATTAAAACTTCTGCCGACTCGCGGTCGCCGAGACGCACGCCATACGGCGGGTTGACGACGATCGTCGAGTTTCCAATGGCTGGATAATCGAAGACATTTTTTTCCGAACATTGGAAACGATCTTTGCATTCGGGGAGATTGTTCAGGTTCGTTTGGGTCGCGCGAACGGCATCTCGGTTTATATCGCTTCCGATCAGCAGTCCATTGGGCAGCGGGCGCATCAAGCCGTCGGCCTCTGTCTTTACTTTTTTCCAAGCCTTGGAATCAAAGTCGGGCAGGCGCTCGAAGCCCCATTTCTTGCGCAGGAATCCGGCGGGAATGCGGCAATAGTGCATGGCGGCTTCGCAGAGCAGAGTGCCGGAGCCGCACATCGGGTCGATCAGCGGGCGTTCACCGTCCCATCCGGAAAGCCGGATGATGGCTGCGCCCAGCGTTTCCTGCATCGGTGCTTCGACCGAAACGGTGCGGTAGCCGCGCCGATGGAGCGAGCCGCCGGAAACATCGATACTGATCGTCGCGCGACTGTTGCGGACAAACAGATGAATGCCGAGATCGGGGTTCTGAATATCCACGTTAGGTCGTCCGCCTTCCTTGTTGCGGAAAAAGTCGCAGATGGCGTCTTTGACTTTAAGCGCGGCATACTGCGAGTGGGTCAGCGACGGCGTGTTGGATGTGACCGCATGAATAGCGAAGGTATCGTTGACCGTCATGAATTGACCCCAGTCCTGCTTAAGCGCGGTCTGGTGGAGATAGTTGTCGCTGTGGCAGTCGAAGGTGACTAGCGGCGCGAGGACGCGCACAATCAGTCGCGCCGTGTAGTTGACGCGGTAAAGCGTTTCCGGATCGGCCTCAAAATGGAGCCCGCGGTAGGCCGCGATCATGTTGGTTGCGCCGAGGCTTTTAAGTTCGGCTTCGGCGATCTCCTCAAATCCTGTGGCGATCTGGGCGAAATATTGTTTGTGCTGCTGGTATTGGAACATGGAAACAGCCTAGCAGAGAGATGGAATATTGGAATAGAGGCATGTTGGAGTATTGGGGTTAAAATGCTATTTCATCATTCCATTATTCCAGTGTTCCACTATTCCATTCTTATGAATCAACGTTACAAACTGACAATTGCTTACGACGGGACGAATTATGCCGGCTGGCAGGTGCAGCCGGGCAAGACGACCGTACAGGGCGAAATCGAGAGCGCCATTGAGAAAATGGCGGGAAAGCACATCCGCATTCACCATTCCGGCCGGACCGATTCCGGAGTGCATGCGAAAGGGCAGGTGGCCCATTTTGATCTGAAGGAGCCGGTGGACACCGGACGGTTTATGAACGGGCTGAATGCTCATCTGGATTATGACGTGCGGATCATGAAGATGGAAAAGGTGCGGCCGGACTTCAACGCCCGCTATGACGCCATCAGCAAGGAATACCGCTACCTGATCTGGAACGGTGAAGCGGTTCCGCCGGAACTGCGGCTCTACCGTCTGCACGAACGGCGTAAATTGAACATCGCGGCGATGCGCAAAGCGGCGGAATATTTAGTCGGCAAACATGACTTCGCGGCCTTCACCGCCAATCCAAAGCGCGAGGTTGAGGGTACAATGAAGACCATCACGAAAGTGACCGTCATCCGCACACGGGAAGGGGATGTGACGATCTGCGTCGTCGGCGAAGGCTTCCTCTACAAAATGGTACGCAGTATCGCGGGATTTCTACTCCGCGTCGGCATCGGTGAATTACAGCCGGAAGAGGCCAAACGGCTTCTAAAAACCAGCACCCGCACCAACGAAGTGCCGACCGTCCGGCCGCATGGCCTCTTCCTCTGGCGCGTGGACTACTAAACGGCTTTGCATGGGGAAACAAAACAGTTGAAATTGACCTGCTGAATGATAAAAGTATGTTCAACAAGGAGGCGTTTATGAAAAAGACATTGGTTTTATTGGCATTGCTGGCTGTGTCGAGCGGTTGCGTAGCGACCCGTAACATTCGCGAGGTGCGGGTTCAAAAAGATGCAGATGGCAAAGTGATCAAGACAGAATGCATTGAGCGGCAGGAGCAGCGGTGTTTCGCCAAGCGGGCTCATTTTAAATGTCTGACGGATTGATCGATCTGTACCTAACAAAAA
>JBAWXO010000378.1:0-2435 GCA_037144035.1 Kiritimatiellales bacterium | reverse complement strand
AAACCAGATCAGAAACAGAACTAAAAAGTGACAACTTTAAATCAGGACGTGACAGCGTGTACGGCATCTCAACCGTTAAATGCTCTAAGGCGCAATCTCATACCCATTTCGCATGATTTCCGGTTTTTATTACCGCGCCCAACGGACGCGGCTACAGGAAATCGTTCAACCTGTGGGTGCGGACGGTGGCCGCGCCTGTACCGAATGTCATACGGATTTGGTATCAGTTGTAAAAATGGAAGAGGGAATCGCGCGCCGGCAAGATCGCGCGCATCATCGCCCGCGCTGAAAAGCTCACCACCGCAACCACGCGTGAAAAGGTCGCAAAGCAGCTCAATTACTTCCGCAATAATCTCGATGGGATGCGCTACGATGTCTTCCGTGAAAAGGGATTTTTCATTGGCTCTGGCGTCATCGAAGCTGGATGTAAAACCACCGTTGGTAAACGTTGCAAACAGTCCGGCATGTTTTGGAGCGAACAAGGAAACAAAAATATTCTCACGTTGAGCGTTGTCCAAAAAAAGCGGGCGGTATGACTCAATTTAGACTGACGAAAGCCTCCGGCAGATTCGAGCTGCTGCGTGATGGAAAGTTTTTGTCCTGCACTCGCGTGGCTGGAAAAACAAATTGTATTGTTAGAAAACTCTGGAAGAATGAAACCTTATTTAACGGAAGGTTGTGTCATGAGTTTTTCAAAGAATTTTCTATGGGGTGCGGCAACGGCGGCGTATCAGATTGAAGGTGCGGCCGCAGAGGACGGCAAAGGACATTCGGTCTGGGATACCTTTTCCCATACGACCGGAAAGATCAAAAACGGCGACACCGGCGATACCGCCTGTGATCATTACCACCGTTACCGCGAAGATGTAGCTTTGATGGCCGACACCGGATTGAACGCCTACCGGTTTTCCGTTTCCTGGCCGCGTGTTCTGCCACAGGGAACCGGTGCCGCGAACGAAAAAGGACTGGCGTTTTACGATCGGCTGACTGACGAGCTACTGGCAAAAGGAATCCGTCCGTGCGTTACCCTGTTTCACTGGGATCTCCCGCAGGTTCTTCATGAAAAAGGCGGCTGGAAAAATCCGGCATCCGCCGACTGGTTTGCCGAATACACCGAGCTAGTCGCGAAACGGCTGGGCGACCGAATTCCATGCTGGATGACATTTAATGAGATCCTGATCTTTCTCCATTTCGGTTATGCAAACGGACTGCATGCGCCGGGCGAAAAACTGCCCCCCGGAGAGCTGCTGGCGATCCTGAAAAACATTCTGCTGGCGCACGGCCGCTCCGTGCAGGTGCTGCGCCGCACGCTTCCGGCCTCCGCAAAAATCGGAATCGCTCACGCCGGAGCCGCCTTTATGCCGGCTTCGGATAAACCGCAGGATCGCGAGGCTTCCTACAAGGCGATGTTCTCAGTTTCTGAACTGAGCAGCTGGCCGACCGGCAGCAATCTGCTTTTTCTTGATCCAGTACTGCTCGGCCGCGACCCGGAGGGTGCCGCGGAATATTTTGGAAAAGATTGGCCCGGATACACTGCAGAAGAACTCAGCACCGTTTCCGCTCCAATCGATTTTCTCGGAATCAACTGCTACATGGGCCGCTGGGTGGCGGACGAAAACGGCAACCCGGTCGCAGTCAACCGGCAACCGATCGGCAAGACCCTATTCGGCTGGCCGGTGACGCCGGATGTTCTGTACTGGGCGGCGACGCATTATCACCGGCGCTACGGCAAACCGATCATCATCACCGAAAACGGAATGTCGGCCTGCGACTGGGTTTCTCTCGACGGTAAAGTGCATGATCCGGCGCGCATCGACTTCCTGCGCCGCTATCTGCGCGGCCTGCGCCGCGCCGCGGCAGACGGCGTGCCGGTGCACGGCTACTTCCAGTGGTCGCTGATGGACAACTTTGAGTGGTCCGAAGGATTCCTGCAGCGGTTCGGACTGATTCATGTGGATTACGAAACACAGAAGCGGACGCTGAAAGTTTCCGCGCTCTGGTATAAGGAAGTGATTGCGGCGAACGGAGAAAATCTTTGAAGACGGATAAATGGCCTATTTTGGATATCGGCACCGTGCTGGTGGATTTTGACTTTCAAGTTTCGCTTCAATAGATCGCCGCGGATTCCGGAACGGCGGCCGAGCAGCCGAAGGAACGCGGCCGCGAAATGCGCCATGCTGTTGAGGAATGCGTCATCCACGATCGGGCGTTTGTCGATTACCGCAACGAAGCCAAAGGCCTTGCGTGGACCGTGGATGACCTGATCGGCATCTGGCGGAGTCAAGCCGCTTCGTTATTTTCGCCGGCATCTATCATCGATTCAAACCGTAACCGTGCTGGACACATCCGGATCCGCAAACCGCTTCCCGCTCAGTCCGACCTGCACCTGCTCGACATCTGTCATACGGAATTAATCTGAACAATATTTTCAACAG
>JBAWXO010000377.1:0-2454 GCA_037144035.1 Kiritimatiellales bacterium | reverse complement strand
CACCACCAGCCCTTTAGCGAAAACAGCGCGCGATTCAACGTCTTCTGGATTTACGCCGTAGTTGCCGATAAGCGGATAGGTCATGGTAACGATCTGTCCGTTATAAGAGGGGTCGGTCAAAATTTCCTGATAACCGGTCATGGAAGTGTTAAACACCAGCTCGCCGTAGAATTCGCCGGAGCCGGCAAAAGCCCGTCCTGTGAAACAGGTGCCGTCTTCGAGTGCAATAATTGCTTTTTTCATTTTATGTCCGCTGAAAAGTCCAGTTTTTCCGCCAAAATTCCGGCCATAATCACAATCCAAACCGAGGCTTGCAACCCTTTTCCTGCCCCGCAGGGGGGATATTTTTCGGGGGCTTGACTGCGCCAGCCCCGCCGCATACACTGCCCACCTGTTTTTATAGAAAAATGTGTAATTAACCGGAGTAAATTGAATGAGCAAAGCCAAAACCGAAACCAAACCGGCAACCGAAAAAACCAAGGCGCGGGAAGTCCTTTTCTTCGAACTCGAATATGTCGCCGTCAACGGACGCCAGCTGATGTTTGATGTGCTTAAGCAGGTGATGAAGAGCAAAGAGATCGAAGTGACCCCGGCGCTGTTTGCCCGCTACGGACTTACGCCCCGGCCCGGCCAAGCGATTCGGTCGATCATCGAGGCTTCCGGACGTAACCTGACGACCGGCGACCAGCTCACGGATCAGGCTGAAAATCTGCTGGCCAAAGCCTTTGTGGACAAGGCCGTGTTGGTCAAAGAACTTCCGGCTCTCATCAAAGCGGCCAAGGAACGGAACATTCAGGCTGTTGCCCTTTCGGCCTGGCCGGAAGCCGTTGCCAAGGAACTGATGAAGAAAACCGGCCTCGATGAAATGGACGTTGATCTGGTTGCGATGGATAGCGTGGATCCGATTTTCCCGCGCGCAGACCACTGGCTGCGCGTCCTGAAACAACGCGGACAGGAAGATATTCCGGCGATTGCCATTGTGGCTTCCCGTGCTGCCTGTAAAGGCGCGCTGACAGCGGGCGCCACCTGCATTGCGCTGCCGGATGCCTACACCGCGTTCGAAGATTTCACCGGTGCCAAAGTGGTAATCAATACGCTCGGCGACCTGTCGGCTAAAGAACTGTTTGAGCTGGTCAGCCGCCGGTAACGCGGACTTCCGGAGTCTGAAGAAAAGGCTGAACCGTGGTTCAGCCTTTTTATTTTGAGGAGCGATATGAAAGAAACATCGACGGAACGCCTGCTTGGAATCATGCGTAAACTGCGCGGCCCGGACGGTTGTCCGTGGGATCGCGAGCAGACCCTCGACTCGCTCAAATCCAATCTCATTGAAGAAACCTACGAAGTCATCGACGCGATCGAAAGCGGCGACCGCGCCGAACTGCGTGGTGAGCTGGGCGATCTGCTGCTGCAGGTTGTTTTTCAGGCGCAGATCTGCGAGGAGGCCGGCGAATTTAATTTTGACGATGTCGTCAACGGAATCGCCGACAAACTCGTCCGGCGTCATCCGCACGTTTTCGGGGATGTTCAGGCCGACACCTCCGGCGAGGTGTTGCGCAACTGGGAGAAAATCAAGAAGACCGAGAAGGACGCGGAAACGCCGCGCTCGCTGGTGGAAGGCATCCCGCGTCATCTGCCTGCGCTGGCCAAGGCGAATCTGGTGCAGAAGCGTGTCGCGCGCGCCGGTTTTGAGTGGGACGAAATCAGCGGAGTAGTGGACAAGCTCGATGAGGAACTGGCCGAGGTCAAAGAAGCTATGACGCAGAAAGACGCCGCCGCCATTCGCGAAGAGCTGGGTGATCTGATGTTTTCGGTTGTTAACCTCAGCCGCTATCTCGGCCACGAGCCGGAGGAACTGCTCAACGAAAACATTGCCAAATTCATGCGCCGCTTCCAATGTCTGGAAAACCGCTTGCACGCCGAAGGCCGCGAACTGGAAACCTGCTCACTTGAAGAGCTTGAGGCAGTTTGGAATGCGGTTAAAACTGCCGAACGAAAAAAGCCCTAAAACAGGCTTTGTAATCGGTGTTAAATTTGGCAACATGCGCCGCATGAGCGATCTAATCCAGCAAGACCAGAAGAAAAGAATCCTGCTTGTCGACGATCATGCGTTCGTTCGTCAGGGATTACGCGACTTCATCGAACGCGAGCCAGGTCTTTGCGTTTGCGGAGAAACGTCCACTCGGGCAGAGGCACTCCAGCTTTGCGTAAAAACAAATCCTCATCTTGTCGTGATCGACCTGTCGCTGGGAGAAGATTCGGGACTCGATCTGGTTAAAGACATCACGGTGCAGTTTCCCGGAATAAAAATGCTGGTGCTCTCTATGCAGGACGAAATGCTCTATGCCGAGCGTGTTCTGCGAGCCGGAGCTTCCGGTTTTGTCAGCAAAAACACACCTCCGGGCAGTCTGATTGAAGCAATATCCTGCGTGCTGGGCGGTGGTGTTCATGCCAGTG
>JBAWXO010000376.1:0-2458 GCA_037144035.1 Kiritimatiellales bacterium | reverse complement strand
CGAAGCTCGCCCTGCTCCGCGACGGCGACGAACAGGCGCGTTACGTCATCGCCAAGATCGAAGAGCTGAAACGCAAAGGGACCAAACTTTCCGACATCGCCGTGCTCTACCGCTCGCATTTCCATGCTATGGAACTGCAGCTGGCGCTGACCCACGCACGGTTTCCGTATCAGGTCACTTCCGGCATCCGCTTTTTCGAACAGGCGCACGTCAAAGACGCCTGTACCGTTCTGCGTCTGCTGGAAAATCCGGCGGACGAACTGGCCTTCAAGCGCCTGCTGGAAATGTTTCCGAAGCTTGGACCGAAAACCGCCGATAAAATCTGGCAGAAGCTCGGCAAACGATTTGAAACGCGCAAACCGGAGGCGCATCAGCAACTGCTCGCCGCGCTGCCCGCCGCCGCCGTTTCCATCTGGAAAGAAATCCAGCCGGTCTTTCTGGCCTACGACGCCGAAACGCTCAGCGAAGATCCCGGAGAAATCATCTACCGCTTCAACCAAGCGTTTTACGGTGAATATCTCATCGAAACCTTCGACAACGCCAAACACCGTCAGGAAGACCTCGACAGCCTGATCGACTTCACCGCCCGCTTCGAATCCTGCTCCGCCTTCCTCAGCGAAATGGCGCTGCTAACCAATCTCGACGCCGAGGCCGAAACCGCGCCCGCCGCGCTCGACGGTGTACGCCTCAGCACTGTCCATCAGGCCAAAGGGCTGGAGTGGAAAGCCGTCTTCGTCATCTGGCTGAACGAAGGACTCTTTCCCAGTTCCAAGTCGGTTGAACAGATCGGCGGCGAATCGGAAGAACGGCGGCTGTTTTACGTCGCCATCACCCGCGCCGAAGACCGCCTCTTCCTCTGTGCGCCACAAGTCCGCCGTAAACACGACGGCGGCGTCATCTTCTACGAACCCTCGCAGTTCATTCGCGAAATCCCGCCACACCTCCTGAAAATGGACAGTGGATTTTTTTAGAATCGCCACGACAAACACAAAAAGGCACAAGAAGTGTAATCCACCATTTTTTGTGAATTCTCGTGTTTTTTGTGGCCAATAATTTTCGGCTCTTGGACGCGTGGAAGGTTTCTTCCGAAACAGTCTTGCCGAGACTTCTGTCAAACCGCAATATGCCGCAACAAACTGGTTGATACGGGAGTCTGAATAATATTTTCAACAGAGGGAAACAAAGCCGGACAGATGAGGGGGGAATAAAATTCCCTGGAGTTTGACCAACACCTTCGTTGTCCTTGGTTACCTTCTGTAAAAACACGTTGCGGAGATTCTGCTTATGCTTGCCAAAGTTTTTTCGGGCGCCGTTTTCGGCGTTGATGCCTACACGGTGGAGATCGAGGTTAACAGCGGTCACGGCGAACCGAAGACACTGATCGTCGGCCTGCCCGATATTGCCGTAAAAGAAAGCGAACACCGCGTCATCACTGCTCTGCTCAACTCCGGCTTCACACCGCCGCAAGGGCGCGTGACCATCAACCTCGCTCCCGCCAATATCAAAAAAGAAGGCCCGAGTTTCGACCTGCCGATCGCGCTCGGCATGATCGCGGCGGAAAACGACATTAAGCCCGAACTGCTCGATCGCGTCTGCATCATCGGCGAGCTGGCACTTTCCGGCGCGGTGCGCCGTGTGCGCGGCGTTCTGCCGATCGCGCTGGCAGCGCGCGCCGCCGGCCGCAAGGCGATTATTGTTCCGGCGGAGAACGGCTCAGAAGCCGCCGTCGTGGACGGAATCAAAGTGTTCGCCGTAAATAATCTGCGCGAGGCCGCCGACTTCCTAAACATGGAGCTGACGCTGAAACCGCATGTCGTCAATCTGGACGAAACCTTTCATGCGCACAACCAGTATCTCGCCGACTTTGAAGATGTAAAGGGCCAGGAATATGCCAAGCGCGCAATCGAAGTCGCCGTTGCCGGCGGACACAACCTGCTGATGATCGGCCCTCCCGGAACCGGCAAGACGATGCTTGCCAAACGGATTCCATCCATCCTGCCGCCGATGACGCTCGAAGAGGCGCTGGAAACCACCAAGATTCACAGCATCGCCGGTAAGCTCGACGCGCATGAATCGCTAATTGCCACCCGCCCGTTCCACTCGCCGCACCACACCGTTTCCGATGCCGGACTGCTCGGCGGCGGCGCGCATCCGGTGCCGGGAGCCGTGAGCCTGGCGCACAACGGTGTGCTTTTTCTCGACGAACTGCCAGAGTTTCACCGCAATGCACTGGAAGTCTTGCGCCAACCGCTCGAAGACGGTGTGGTGACCATTGCCCGCGCGGCGGCCAGCGTCACATTCCCCTGCCGCTTCATGCTGGTGGCTGCGATGAATCCGACGCCCGACGGTTATTTTCCCGACGATCCGCGCTCCACTTCGACGCCACTGCAAGTCAGCCGTTATCAAAGTAGGATCTCCGGCCCGCTGCTTGACCGCATCGACATTCACATCGAAGTGC
>JBAWXO010000375.1:0-2458 GCA_037144035.1 Kiritimatiellales bacterium | reverse complement strand
GTTATGATGAAATCATGGATCGTTTTCGTCTGGCCCTGCAGGAGGAGGCTGCCCGTATTGCTGGACTTCCGGAGGGGCGTCTTCCAGCTGTGCGCCTTATAGAAGACGGACCTGTGCGCAGGGTTGTTGAGGCGATTTTCGTGTGTGGTGATTCCACGGCGATTATCCGCTATTTTATTCCCTGTGAGGGGGTTGCTGTTGAGGTGTCGATTGACCTGGTCTGGAATGAAAAAAACCGGATGCTGAAATTATCTTTTCCGCTGAAATTCGATTCGGATTCGAAGCTGCTTGGGGAAACTGCTTTCGGTCATGAGGAACTTGCTTCTGATGGATCGGAACAGGTGGCTCAGCAGTGGGCTGTGATTCATGATGGTTCCGCTGCGTTTTCCTGCATTAATGATTCAACCTACGGACTGGATTATTCGGGTCAAAGCGGGCTCCGGCTTTCGTTGGTGCGTGGTGTCGCATATGGATCCTGTCAGCGTCTGCCGGCTGACCGGTATACTCCGCGCGTGGATATTGGCCGTAATTGTTTCCGGTTCAGAATAACAGCCGGTGAGCTGGAATCGCGCTTATCTCAAATCACTCGCGAGGCTCAGATTTTTCATCAGACGCCGTTTGCTTTGTCTTTGACACCGGTTGGCAATCCAAAGATCTCGGCGCCTGAATGCTTTATCCGTCTGAGCGGAGAAGGCATTGTTTTAAGTGCTCTTAAACGGGCGGAGGATGGGCGCGGACTTATTGTCCGGCTTGCAGAAACAACAGGAAATAAATCTGAAACAGTGTTGACGATCGCGGACTTGGGAGTGGCTAAGAGACTTTCTTTTTCTTCGTTTGAAGTGAAGACACTGCGTGTAGAGCAAGGGAATGTTGAGTTTTGCTCCATGGTGGAGGATTGAGTCGCGGCACTTAAATCGCTGGCCAGAATGGAATTGCAATAAACAAAAAGGAGGTATCAGGTGAATAATGTGGGTATCAACGCGGTGATGTGCATTTCAATTATATTGGGTTTTTCCGTTTCACCGATTCGTGCGGAATTGACAAATTCTTTGTTTTTCTATGCTCCCTATGAGGAAACTCTTCAGAATACGGTTGCCGGTATGGAGGTTGCCAATGCCAAGATTGGAGATTGCGGCTTAACTTCAGAGGCAGCGCGTTTCGGTCAAGGGGCCTTGTCGGTGAATGGAAATGCGCAGCAGGATGCCGGATTGTTGTATGAGGATGAAAACAATCAATTTGATTTCGGGGATAGTGATTTTACGGTTTCTGCCTGGGTGCGTCTTTCAAATGTGACCGATCGCCAGCAGATTATCACGATGAATCGTGATTCCTCCGTGGCGGCGTTGCAGCTGCGGGTTCAGCAGGGGTTTCTGATGGCCTATTTTTTCGGAGGTAATGCGGACGGAACCTTGGATTTCAAAGCTCGGCTTGATCCGGCTGATTGGCAGGATCAGTGGGTGCATATGGCATTTGTATGTTCACGCGCTGAAGGGGGTCGGTTGTATGTAAACGGGGTGGAGCGGGCTGCGCTGCCGCGTATATCCACGCGATATGCTGCAAAAGCCGCCAATATCAGGGTCGGTAGTTATGGGGCTTCAAAAGGGCTTTCTTTGCGCAACGCCTTGGTCGATGAGGTTGCCGTCTGGAAACGCGCATTGTCAGCAGACGAAGTAGCCGAGCTGCAGAAAAAAGCTTTAAAATAGTCCGAAAAGAGTCGCGCTATGTTTTTGCTAAAGAGGTTGTGTTGGTTGTTGCCTGTAAGTCGGGTGGTTTTGGTGGCGGGTGCGATAACAATGGAGCCGTCTCCGGAACATAGATCCATTCTGAAGCAGGTGGATATACTTGAAAGGGTGTATGTAGATCAGTCTCCGGAGCTGAATGCTGCACGATTTAATGTTGCCCGCGGGGGAAATGCTTTTTTTCAGTTTGTGCTGACTGCGGGTGAATCGTTGAGAGGAAAAGAGGTTTCGTTTGAGCTCAGTGCTCCGGCCAACCTTCCATGTATTGCAAAAGCACATGTTCTGAAATCGGTGCCTGTTGAGGCTAACAGCGCGGGCTGCAGTAAGTCGGGGATAGGAGTCGTTCCACCGCCGGATGTATTGAACGCGTTGGTTCGGGAATCCCCGTTTGATGTTTATGAGGTGCTGACGGAGGATGAGTCCGTTGTTGCGGACGGCAGGGATTATTATGCAGTCGTGGTTCGGGTTCAGGTAAGCAAAGATGCTGAACTGGGTACTTATATAGGAGATCTTCATGTTAAAGCCGGATCTGAAACGCTTGCGAGCGCTCCGCTTTCCTTGAAGGTTTTTTCTGCAACGTTGCCGGAGAAATGGACTCTTGAATCGACGCACTGGCTTTGGCCGGAGCCGGAAAACTTAACTACAGGTGACGCTCCTGAATGGTGGAGCGAAGGACATTGGGCTCTATTGGCGGCGGCGGGCAAGACGCTGCATTCTTA
>JBAWXO010000374.1:0-2465 GCA_037144035.1 Kiritimatiellales bacterium | reverse complement strand
ACCTTATCCTTGTCCAAAACCGACACCGGACGCATGCCGAGCAGTGCATCAGCAAGCGTCGCCAAGTCGTTTGTGGTGGAATTGTCGCCACTCACTGCGACGGTACGCAGAAGATATGGGCCTTTGTTCATTTCTCTCGCTGTCCTCGGATTCTGTTGCCGCCACGCCTCATGATTTCGAGCGGAGCGAGAATATCATGGAGGCGGTTGTTGTGTGCCGGGTATGCCCGGCTGCTTGTCGGTGCGCTCCGCGAGCGTACCAGTTTTCTGAAACCGCTGCAATAGAAAACAGCATAACGGAAATCTGGCGCAGTTCAAAGAGCAAAGTCCGACCCCAGGCAGATAACGCCGAAGGGTAGCTGAAGGCAACTGTATCCTCGCGAGGGGAGCGGAGAGAAAGCCGGAAGCGAACACGCGGGCCGACCGTACAGGGAAGCGGATATGAGGCGAAATGCGCGGGACGAGGGTGCAACACAATCCGAAGTCCCCCAGTTATCAGACGCATGACGTAGATCCGACGGTTACGCGTGGAAAGCAGTCAGGGATTACCCCGGGAGATCCGCCCGACGCCCCGCAAGGGGGAGGCGAGCCGCAAGGCGAACCCGAAGGAAGGCGGAAGTCAGCAGAGGGCATAGTAGTCAAGGAGCTATGAGCCGGGGGGCGTGATAGCCCCGTTAAAACTAGGATACCGGAGGACTCACCGAAACGAAGGCCCAAACGGTGGGCGGGCCAAACGGTCCGCAAAGTGCAGGGACAAGTAAAGAGGCAGGACAGTATGAAAACAGTGCAGATGCAGATGGCGCTTGGCGAAACGGCGCAAAGCCGCAAAAGTCAGGTCCGTGATGAATTCATAGCGGTCCGGCTCGCTGAAAGTCCGACAGGAGAAGACCGGCTCATGGAGACAATCTGTGGCCGCGAGAACATGCTCGAAGCCCTCAAACGGGTGGAGCGCAACAAAGGGGCGCCCGGTGTGGATGGCATGGGAACTGCGGAGCTTCGCGGACACCTGCGCCGACACTGGGAGCAGATCAAAAGCGCCCTGCGCGAGGGAACGCACAAACCGTCCCCGGTGCGCAGGAAGGAAATTCCGAAAGCATGCGGAGGCGTTCGCCTGCTCGGCATTCCGACGGTGCTCGACCGGCTGATCCAGCAGGCCGTGGCACAGGTGCTTACGCTGCTCTGGGACCATACATTCTCAGAGTACAGCTACGGGTTCAGGCCCGGACGGTCGGCCCAAATGGCGATCGAACAGGCGCGGAGATACGTGGAGGACGGCTACACGCATGTCGTGGACATCGACCTGTCGAAATTCTTTGACCGGGTCAACCACGACAGGCTGATGGTCCGGCTGGCCAGCCGCATCAGGGACAAACGGGTGCTCAAACTCATTCGGGCGTATCTGAATAGCGGTACACTGGTCGGCGGGTTGATCGAACTGGCGGGGGAGGGCACGCCGCAAGGCGGACCCCTCTCGCCGCTGCTGGCCAACATCGTACTCGACGAACTCGACAAAGAGCTGGAGAAGCGGGGTCTTCGTTTCGTGCGTTACGCAGACGACGTGGCAATCTACGTGCGAACACCCAAGGCGGCGGATCGGGTCAAACGCTCGGTCAGTCGCTTCATCACCGGCAGACTCAAGCTGGTGGTCAACGAGGAGAAAAGCGAAGTCAGTCGGCCGTGGCACAGCAAGTACCTCGGGTTCCGAATCACGCGCTTCATGGGAAAGACGCGCACCGGCGTCCATGCGGAAAGCCTGAAACGGCTCCGCAAGCGGGTGCGCGAAATCACGGCCCGTGAAAGGGGCCGGAGTCTGGAAGCGGTTATCGGCGAGTTGAACAGCCTGCTGCGGGGCTGGGCGGGATACTTCCGCCCCGGCCTTGCCGCGACGCTGGCCGGAGAACTCGACCACTGGATACGGAGACGCCTACGGGCGTATGTCTGGAAACAGTGGAAACTGCCCCGGACTCGAATCCGAAACCTCATGGAGCGCGGCACGGCCCGGAAATGGGCGGTGGCGGTCGGCAACACCCGCAAGGGTGCGTGGCGGCTTAGCAAGAACGGCACCGTATGCGCGGCGCTGCCGGACGACTGGTTCACCCGCTCGGCGGGTGTCATCATCCTCGGTTCATTCTGTCAGTAAGCAGCCGAACCGCTAATTACGCGATCCGTACGATTAGTGGTGTGGGAGGGGCGCTCCGCGAGGGGCGTCCCTATCCCGATCGCCTTTTGGTTTACCGCGTACACTGGACACGCTTATTCGCGTCTCTTAAATCCTGCAAATCAGATTTATGCCGGGTCTTGTTCTCGAATCGCTGATTCCAGAGTTTGCCCGCCTTCTCGAGTTTCTGAGCAACTGTCTCACCAAGCGAAGTGAGTTGTGCGTTTGCCACAACTCCGTCTGGAATCAGAATCAGACCGGCGGTAGAGAGAGTTGCGATTTCTTCTTGAAACTGGGGGCTTTCACAC
>JBAWXO010000373.1:0-2473 GCA_037144035.1 Kiritimatiellales bacterium | reverse complement strand
GATTCTGGTTTACGGCGAACATCCGCGGTACGACGCGCAGTTCATCCATGACACCGTGGTGGAAGTTTACAAACAGAAGCACGGTAACGGCGAAATCCGGCGCGTCAATATCAACGCCGCGCCGCTAGATGTCGAAGGTTTCAAACTGGTAAAATCCGCCGGTATCGGCACCTACCAGATTTTTCAGGAGACCTATCATCAGGAAACCTACAAACAGATGCATCCATCAGGCCCGAAGAGCAGTTATCTCTGGCGGTTGCACGGCCTCGACCGCGCCCAGCAGGCCGGAATTGACGATGTCGGCATCGGCGCGCTGATGGGACTGTTCGACTGGCGTTTTGAAACGATGGCGTTGCTTTATCACACCATTCATCTGGAAGAAAAATTCCACGTCGGGCCGCACACGATTTCGTTCCCGCGCATCGAACCGGCCATCGGCACGAAACTGTGTGACAAACCGCCTTATGAAGTCAGCGACTACGACTTCAAGCGGCTCGTCGCCATCCTGCGCCTTGCGGTTCCGTATACTGGGCTGATTCTCACCTGTCGTGAATCAGTCGAACTGCGCAACGAAATCATCCAGTTCGGCGTGTCGCAGATTGATGCCGGTTCGAATATCGGCATCGGCGCCTATTCGCAGGAAGATGAAGAGGCCTATAAAAAGAGCCAGTTTGTGCTGAATGACGGTCGCTCTCTCGATCAGGTCATCCGCGAACTGTGCGAAGCCGACTTCATTCCCAGCTTCTGCACCGGATGCTACCGCCTCGGCCGCACTGGCGAGCATTTCATGGAATTCGCCATCCCCGGCTTCGTGAAACGGTTTTGCACGCCCAATGCTGTACTGACCTTTCTGGAATACATGGAAGACTACTCGTCCCCGGAAACCCGCAAAGCGGGCATGAAGCAGATTGAGCGCGAACTGGAACGGATGCCCGACGGCGAGCAGAAAACCAAACTGCTCGAACGAATGGATCAAATAAAACAGGGAAACAGAGATTTATATTTCTAACCGCAAAGACACCAATCCGACCGCCCACCCTATTTCTTGGCGCCTTGGCGGTTAATAATTCTTCGAGGTAAAAATGGTTCAAGAGATTTTAAACAAAGTGGATCGGGAAGAGGGACTGACTCCGGCAGAGATGAAGGCTCTGCTGGAAGTCACCGATCCAGCGGAATTGCAGGCGCTGTACGACTGCGCCTATAGGGTGAAAGCCAAGTACGTCGGCAAGGTCGCCTATTTCCGCGGCATCATTGAATGCAGCAACATTTGCATCAAAGACTGCTATTACTGCGGCATCCGCAAAAGCAACACGAACGTGAAGCGTTTCCAGATGGACGAAGAGGAAATGGTGCGCGAGGCGATCTGGGCGTTTGAAAACGAATACGGCTCGGTCGTGATCCAGTCCGGCGAGCGGCAGGATGCGGCGTATATTGAGCTGATTGAACAGGTGCTCCGGCGGATTAAAGCGGCCACAGACGGTAAACTGGGCGTTACGCTCTCGCTCGGCGAGCAGACCGAAGAAACCTACCGCCGTTGGCGCGGAGCGGGAGCGCACCGCTACCTGCTCCGCATTGAAACCACCAATCAGTCACTATACCGCAAACTGCATCCGGCGGATCACGATTTTGAGGTGCGGAAAAACTGCCTCGCCCTGCTCAAAAAGACCGGCTATCAGCTCGGCACCGGCGTGATGATGGGACTGCCCGGCCAGACGATGGACGATCTGGTCGCCGACATTCTGTTCATGAAGGAACTCGATGTGGATATGGTCGGCATGGGGCCGTATATTCCGCACCACGACACGCCAATGGGCAAAGAAATTCCGCCCTATGCCGACGAACAGAAGCAGGCCGCGCTGACGCTCGGACTCAAAATGATCGCCGTAACGCGCATTGTGCTCAAGGACATCAACATCGCCGCAGCCACCGCGCTCCAAGCCTTGGAACATTCAGGACGTGAAATGGGATTGCTGTGCGGCGCGAATGTCATCATGCCCAACGTCACCGAAACCGAGTTCCGCCCGAACTACGTGCTCTACGACAATACGCCGTGCCTCGATGAAAATTCATCCATGTGCCGCGGCTGTCTGACCCGCCGCATCCAGTCCATCGGTGAAACCATCGGCTTTAACCAGTGGGGCGACTCGAAGCACTACGCGAAACGTAATTCCTAAAGGTAGGGACGGCTCGCCGAGCCGTCCGCTCTTCGACAAAACGCGGCGCGTTCGGCGACCGCGCCCTACCAAAAATCTCTCCCGCCAAAAACCCTTTCCCGGAATCGGCTTTCTAGGCTGTTAATTGCAACAATCAACTGCCCCGATAAAAAAAGCGCAGGCAGAGCGGTAAGCCGGATTCTGTTCTCCCGAAGGAGTCGACCATTTATCTAATGCGATCAACCCGGAACTCAAGCGGAGCGGGCAGCTCCTTGTTCCCTATTTGATCTTGCTCCGGACGGGGTTTACCCTGCCTCCGC
>JBAWXO010000372.1:0-2487 GCA_037144035.1 Kiritimatiellales bacterium | reverse complement strand
ACAGTAGCGGAATTAGCGGTTCGAGACACGGACATATGCGCGAGTTGAGGGTTCAGCACGGCGGCGAGCCGTATCGGGTTTTGTATGCTTTTGATCCTCGCCGGTGTGCCATTCTTTTGATCGGCGGGAATAAAACAGGTCGGGACCGGTGGTATGAGTCGATGATTTCGCTGGCAGATCGGATTTATGATGAACATCTGGATCAGTTAAAGAGGGAGGGGTTGATATGAGCAGACCAATCAGTGAATTAAGAAAAAATATGACTCCGGAACGCCGTGAACGTATTGCCGTTAAAACCAGACAGCTGAGGCAGGAAATGGCGTTGCAGGAATTGCGGCAGGCGCTGGATTTAACTCAGCAGGAACTGGCTGAAAAACTGCACGTTAATCAGGCTGCTGTATCTAAATTTGAGAACCAGTCTGATATCTATATTGGCACGCTCAGAAAAATTTTGGCGGCCATGGGTGGGGAACTTCACATTACGGCCCATTTTGCCGAAGGAGATATCCAGATCAGTCAGTTTAATGAAGTGCGCCGTCCTGTGATGGCTTAGTGCATTTTCTACCTTCGTGAGAGATAGAGAATTTGTCTCACGGCGGAGATCAGGGGGCAGGTCACGCTGACGTGTTAACTTTTTGATCGTATCAATCATTGCTCGAAATAAGTGGATTAAAGTTATATCAAAGCAATAAGAAAAGAAAATGGGAGTTAATGAAAGAGCAGTTAAAGAACCCGAATTTTTACCTGATGCTTTTGACAGATTCCGTCGGGATTGCGCTGTCCCTCTGGCTGGCTTATGCCTTACGGTTTGATTTTTTCAAGTCGGGCGATTTTTCTGTGGCTTACAAGGCGCAAATCATCCCGTCACTGCTGTCTGTTGTCCCGCTAAAGCTGATCATTTTCTTCGCATCCGGTCTCTATCGAGGGATGTGGCGTTATACCAATCTGCGCGATATGCGAAAAATTGCAGCCGCAGTCGTTGCCGCGTCGCTGATGATTATTTCATTTATCGGTTATAGTTTTCATTTCCAAGGTTTCTCCCGTGGCATTTATCTGCTGGATGCCATCTTTACATTTGCTTTTGTGGCCGGACTTCGCATAGGAGTCCGTGAATTTTTTGCCATTTCCGAGAAGAAACGAATCGGGAATCCATTGAAATGGGGTGCCAACGGACGCCCCGCCCAGATAGTCCGCACGGTTGTGATTGGTGCCGGTAATTGCGGAGAGCAGTTGGTTCGCCAGCTGATTGCCGAAAAAAAACTACAATATGAGGTGGTCTGTTTTCTGGATGATGATCCTAAAAAACAGCACCGATCTCTTCACGGAATCCGTATTTTCGGGGGAGTTCATAAGCTCGTAGCAGCGCTTGATAAATTCCGGGCGGAACTGATCCTGATTGCTATTTCAAAGATCGACGGGGAGGGCATGCGCCGCATTATTGAAGTCTGTGAAATAACCGGCGTCCCGTTCAAAAAAGTTCCTTCCGCCGGAAGTATTGTGGATGGGCAGGTGTCGCTGAAAGAATTGCGCGATGTGAATTATGAGGATTTGCTGAGCCGTCCTCCGGTTCAGTCGGATGATTCGGCCATTTCAACTTATCTCGAAGGGAAAACGGTTCTGGTGACCGGCGCGGGGGGATCGATCGGTTCCGAGCTGGTGCGGCAGATTGTCCGTTTTAACCCGGCCCGGCTTATTCTGATTGAGGCTGGCGAGGAAAATCTTTTTAAAATCGAGATGGAGCTCCGGAATGAATTTGGGTTTTTAGAGATCGTTCCGGCTCTGGTTCGGGTTCAGGACGAGCTGTTGATGCGCCGCATTTTCGATAAGTACAAGCCAGAGGTTGTTTTTCACGCTGCTGCCTATAAACATGTGCCGCTGATGGAAATGAACCCGTGGCAGGCCATTGAAAACAACGTGATCGGTAGTTACACCGTTATGAAATGTGCCCGTGAAAGTGGAGCAGAACGCTTTGTACTGGTTTCTACCGACAAGGCCGTTCGTCCAACCAATGTGATGGGGGCTTCGAAGCGGATGACTGAGCTGATTATGCACTCCATGGCGCAGGCGAGCGGGACGGTGTTTATGGCCGTTCGTTTTGGGAATGTGCTTGGCTCCTCCGGATCAGTGATTCCAACTTTCCTCCGACAGATCGAGCACGGCGGGCCGGTCACCGTGACCCATCCGGAAATAACCCGCTATTTTATGCTGATCCCGGAGGCCGCCCGCCTGATTTTGCAAGCTGGGGCACTCGGTGAAGGTGGCGAGATTTTTATTCTGGAAATGGGAACGCCGGTGAAGATTGCGGACATGGCTCGTGACTTGATCCGCCTCTCAGGGAAAGAACCCGACACGGAAATTAAAATCGAGTTTACCGGCTTACGCCCTGGTGAAAAGCTGTATGAAGAGCTGATTACTGAGGGGGAAGGGATTGTTTGTCCGGTCCTGACATAGGTTGTCACTTTGGAAAGGAGAGATTCCGAAGTGAGT
>JBAWXO010000371.1:0-2489 GCA_037144035.1 Kiritimatiellales bacterium | reverse complement strand
CCAGATCGCTGGCGCGGCGGCAAAAAAAAACCAGCCGCGCCCGCCGGCTAATGCAAGAGAAGAGCCGGAACCTTCGGTTGATCCGTTTGCCGAACTGCTACGAAAAATGGCGGGCGTGCAGACCTTCGAGGTGCCGCAACCGGAATACGAAGAAGCGCTGACGAAAGAAATGCCTTGGACGCCGGGCCCGTCGCACCGTAATGGAATGAAGGCAGCTGATCTTGCAGCACTACCGGACATTAAACCACTCCGGCGCGCCTCCCCTGAAGCGCCCGCTCCGATTTCCGTTTCTCCAAAAATCGATGTGCGGCCGAAGATGAGTGCTTTCCGCAGCAGCGTCCCGTCCATCCGGTTGCCGACGTTGCATCTGAGCTTTCAAGGCTCGGCAACTGCCTTACAAAATTCCCCAAACCTCGGAAAAATCCTGAATTCGGCAGATACAATTTCACTCCGCCGCGCGATGCTCAGCCACATCATTTTCTCGCCGCCCAAGGCGCTCAGCCGCACGTCTGAATAGCGGCGGATTTCCAGGTTGTAAAAAAAGCAAACGAACAGCTTGCCGGGGTTTCGGATTAGGTATACAAACTGCGCGCGAATTTGAGACCTGAATATTTGCTGAGGGGGTAATCTCATGATCATGTCCTACCGAATAGAGTCAGCGCAGCTCGTGCCGAGCGCTGCAGATGAAGCAAACGTGTTGATCTGCTGCGAACCGACCGATGCGGAAAAAGGAATTCTGCTGACCCAGTTCGATCTGGATCCCTTCGATATGGAGGCGATCTATGACTCCGACGAGGTTCCCCGTGTCGAAAATACACCCGACGGCACCTTTATGATCTGGAAGCGCCCCGACAATGTTTCCCGCAGTGAAACCATCCAATTCGAAGTCTCGTCGCTCGGCATCGTGATTCACCATAACAAAGTGGCTCTGATTATTCCCAAAGGCGACTTTTCACTGACCGGACGCGAATTTAAGCGAATTGACTCTGTCTGGGACTGTGTTCTGAGGGTGCTACTCCTTACCGTTCACCATTATCAAGGTCATCTTAAAGCCATCAAAATGATGTCTCAGGATTTGCAGGTTAAAATTGTCAGATCCATGGGAAACAAATATCTGCTCCAGATGTTCGCGCTCGGCGAAAGTCTGATTTATTACCACAACGCACTGGAAACCAACCTCGCCGTGCTGACGAAACTCCATACCGCCGCCGATCGGCTGAAACTCACCGCCGATCAAATCGAGTTTCTCGACGATGTCATCATCGAAAATCAGCAAGCCAGCAAACAGGCCGGCATCTATTCAACGGTTTTGTCCGGCCTGATGGATGCCCGCGGAACCATCATCAACAATAACATGAACGTGTTGCTGAAAAACCTCACCCTTATCAACGTTGTATTCCTTCCGCTCAACATCATCGCCAGCATGGGTGGGATGTCAGAATTCAGCATGATGACACAAGGCGTTGACTGGCGCATTTCTTACGGCGTCTTTTCCCTGACGATGATTCTGCTCGGTTGGGCCACCTGGTGGTGGCTAAAGAAGATCCTGGATCAGCATCAGCCCCGAGACCGGCGATAAGCGACCTCCGTTCACCACAGTTTACCTACCCATAATTGAGAGACATCTTTCTGAGATTATCGTCGCTATTCCGGTACGAAAACTCATAATGGAACCCCTTATCAACATTCATCCTCCAACAATAATTCAGGGCGGGATGGGCGCGAGTGTTTCAAACTGGCGTCTGGCTCAGGCTGTATCGCGCCTTGGCCAGCTGGGTGTTATCTCCGGAACGGCTCTCGACGGCGTGCTCACCCGGCGGCTGCAGGACGGAGATCCGGAAGGCCTCGTCCGCCGCGCGCTGGAGAATTTCCCCTTTCCCGGCATGGCTCAGCGCGTTCTGGATGCGTTTTTTATTCCCGGTGGAAAGTCCAAGGAGGCTCCGTACCAGAAATATCCAATGCATGACCTAGACGGACGGCGCGAGCCGTTGGAACTCTGTATCGTTGGCAATTTCGTGGAGGTTTTTCTTGCGCGGATGGGACATGAAAATCCGGTCGGCATCAACTATCTGGAAAAAATTCAGATGCCCCATCTGGCCTCCATCTACGGGGCTCTGCTGGCTGGTGTCGCCGTCATCATTATGGGCGCGGGCATTCCTCTGACCATTCCGGAGGTATTGACCGCGTTGACCCGGCATGAATCGGCGGAATACCCGATTTATGTCGCCGGCGCCGACGGCAAAGGCGAAACCGTCAATCTTCGCTTCGATCCCTCTCAATTCATCGAAGATATCCCTTTGCCGGAAGTACTCCGGCGTCCGGATTTCCTGCCGATTGTTTCATCGGAAGCGCTGGCCTCGATTCTCCTGCGTAAGGCAACCGGCCCTATTGACGGATTTATCATCGAGGGCAATCTGGCGGGCGGGCACAACGCGCCGCCGCGCGGACGGGGATCGTTGAGCGAAAAAGGCGAACCCGTCTATGGTCCG
>JBAWXO010000370.1:0-2501 GCA_037144035.1 Kiritimatiellales bacterium | reverse complement strand
CGCTGGATCCGTCTCGCGGCGGTGCGCTCAAGGCGCTGGTGCAGCAGAAGGTCAGCCTGATTAGCATTTTCAAGAAAGGCGGACCGATCATGTGGCCGCTGTTGTTGGCGGCCGGGCTGGCCGTTTTCACGGTCATTGAACGTATTTTATTCCTGATCGGCCAGCAGGCGAAACGCGACCCGAAAGCCATGGATAGATTCTTTGCGGCGGTCGAGCGCGGCGACACAGAAGCCGCCGTTCAAATCGGCAGCGAATCGGAATTCTATGTTGTCCGCACCTTGGGGTATGCGATACAACACAAAGAGAAATCGCTCGCCAACGCGCTGCTCTATGCTCAGGAGCAGGAAACGAAACGCTTTCGTCGTGGCATCCCGATTCTGGATACGATCATCACGCTGGCACCGCTGCTCGGGCTACTTGGAACGGTTACCGGGATGATGGGATCTTTTTCGATTATCGGCGGCGAGCTCAGCTCGCCGGGCGCGATTACCGGCGGTATCGCCGAGGCGCTTATTGCCACAGCCTTCGGTCTGGGCATTGCCATCACCTCGCTGATTCCCTTCAACTATCTCAACACCAAGATGGAAGAAGCCCGCCTCGAAATCGAATCCGCCGCCACGCAGCTTGAGCTGCTGATACACCCGGCCGCAATCACAGGGACGACTGACGGCGCATCAAAAGGGTAGCGGCAGCGTGCCCGGCCAATAAATACGGAGAAGTAATCATGCACGGCTCATCTGGCGGAAGAGGAAAAAAACAGGCGCGGATCGAAATTATTCCGCTTATCGACATCATTTTCTTTCTATTAGCGACCTTTATCATGGTGTCGCTTTCCATGACGAAAAATGAGGGCGTTCAGGTTGCTTTGCCGACGGCCGGAAGCTCGACCCCGCTTGAGAATAAGGATGAAGTGGAAAAAGCGGTCACCCTCAGCGTTACGGACAAAGGCGATGTGTTTTACAACAAGGAAAAAATCACCCTTGCCCAGCTTCCGATGAAACTCCAGACGTTCAAATCCGCATCGAAAGACCCGAAAGTGATCATTAACGGAGATGCCAGCGCAGACTTCAAGAATGTGGTCACCGTTCTGGATGAGGTCCGCAAGATCGGCATCGCCAAGGTCGGTATCAACACGGATAAGAAATGACGATTGAATATGGCAGGAAAATAAAAAACGGACTGTTTATCGGCATTGCCTGTGCCGTTGCGCTGCATGCCGTTATGATCCTGTTTGGCGGAGCATTTATAAAAAGCTCCGGTAAAAAGCATAGCGCGCCTCAGCAGGTGGAACTGTTCAGTCAGGATCAGGATATGGTTGTGGAAGAAAAACCTAAAGAGCAGCCGATTGAGGAGACCGAGAAAATCCCCGAGGAAAAACCGGAACTGGAAGCCGCCAGTCTCAGTGACATCGAGGCGGAACTTAGCGGTCAGGCAGCCATCGGCGGCGATTTCGCGGCGGCACTGAGCTTCTCTTCCAGTGGGCGCGTCGGAGGAAAAGGTAGCGCCGGCGACTCGGATCCGGCTTTTGACAAGGCCTTCAGTCTATCCGAAATTGACCAGAAGCCCCGTGTGATTTTTCAGGCGGCACCGACCTATCCGTCAGGGATGCAGAAAATTGAAGGTGTCGTCAGCGTTCTTTTTGTTGTCGACCAGACGGGTAAAGTGGCCAATCCGCGCATTGAAAAGTCGTCGCACAAGGAATTCGAGAAGCCGGCGATCGATGCGGTTAAACAATGGAAGTTCGAGCCAGCCGTTAAAGCCGGGCAACGGGTTTCCTGTAGAATGCGAATCCCCATCCGCTTCCAACCGAAGTGAATTTTATGAATAAGAGCTTTTTAAATCGTGTTCAAAAATTTTCAGGTGCCGCCAGCCTGTCGTCGTGCCGGTTGCGGCCGGGTCTGTTCATATCCTGCCTGCTGGTTTTTGTATCTGCCGCCACGTGCAGTGCCGGTGGTACAGGTGACGTTGGGGCTGCCGGAGGGAAACCGGCCGTTACCGATACCAGAACCTAGTCAGAGATAGAAACCAGCTTTCTTTCGCAGTTGCCTGCCGTTCCGGAAACATCCGGCGTTACCGCCATCAAATCTTTTTTTAAGAAGACCAGCCTGATCAGCCTTTTCGAGAAAGGCGGACCGATCATGTGGCCTTTGCTGCTGGCTTCAGTTCTGGCCTTGGGCACGGTGATGGATCGAATCTTTTTTCTGGTTTATGAGCGGCAGAATCGCGACCGGAATGTACTGGCGCAGTTTTTTGAAGTGGTTCGACAGGGCGACTTGGAGCAGGCCGTATCCATTAGCGAGTCATCGAAGTTTTATATTGTGCGTGCGCTGGGATACGCCCTGCAAAACAGGGAGAAATCAATTGCCAATGCACTGCTGTACGCCCGCGAACAGGAAATGAAACGCTACCGGCGCGGCATTCCTGCGCTGGATACGATTATCACATTGGCACCGCTGCTCGGTCTGCTTGGAACGGTCACCGGTATGATGGGCTCATTCGCC
>JBAWXO010000369.1:0-2502 GCA_037144035.1 Kiritimatiellales bacterium | reverse complement strand
CGTTCGTCACTTCCCAGCCGTCAGGCATTCCGTCCGCGTCAGAATCGGCAAGTTTTGGATTCGTGCCGCGTTGATATTCCTGCAGGTTGGTCAGTCCGTCACTGTCCGCATCAGTGGAGGCGTCGTTTACCAATGGGTTGAAACCGTTCGTCACTTCCCAGCCGTCGGGCATGCCGTCGTTGTCGGTGTCTGTCTTGAGCGGGTTGGTTCCTCGGGTAACTTCATTGCCATCGGATAGGCCGTCTGCGTCAGAGTCAGCCAGTTTTGGATTCGTGCCGCGCTGATATTCCTGCAGGTTGGTCAGCCCGTCACTGTCCGCGTCGAGCAGAGCATCCAGACTGTTGGTCGGATTCAGACTGTTCGCCACTTCCCAGACATCAGGCATGCCGTCACGGTCACTATCTTTGGGGCCGGCGCGCAGGTCATCAATACCGTAGATCATATCTTTCGAGCCAGAGTCTACAGTCCAGCGGATATAAAACTCCTGTCCAGCCTGGATGGAAGGCAATGCCGCAGGCAGCGGTATGATGCCGCCGATATTCCGCTGGGAGAGCTTCTGTTGATCCATTTGTGCATCCGTGAGCCAAGTGTGGTCTATCGTCGCGTTGGAGCTTGAAATGGATCCAGCGAGAAGAGTGAGACCATTCGTGACCCAGGTCGTGCCGTTGGTTGATATCGATGCGGTCAGGTTGCCGGACTGGGTAGTGCCTTGTGTAAGATGGATCCAGCAAACCTCCAAGTCATAATACAGCTCAATGCTGGTTAATGTATTTGAGGTCGCATTGACGAACTTGGTTATAAAATATGAGTTTGTCGTGGCTGTTCCTTTGACGAAAAGCGCAAGCGTGCGATTGGTTCCGGAACCGGCATTGTATCCGGTTATTTTTTCCGAGGAAGAATTTCCCGAAGTGGAAGGCGCAGCCGTTTCCAGCTTTGATGCGGATTCAACCCTATCGGCAGTCACGCTCCAGAGATGTTTTTTGCCCAGTTTCGGCGCGTCTTCTGATTTTCCCATGGATTCAAACGTTTCCAGCATGCCGAACTGATACGAGTACGCCGCAGTCGGCAGAGCGGCAGAAGAGCTCAGCGAGAGCGCCGTTATAACGACCATCATTGAGATAATTTTTTTCATGTGTAAGGTTATACCCTACATCACAGGAAGCGGGCAACGTATATTTACCAGTATTTCCACTATTTATAAATCCTACGTCCGGTCTGGCGTAGTTGAAAACGAGCCTCTTTATTGGCAAAAACACCACAAATTTGTAGGTAAAAATATTACAACGTAACCGCAGATTACCCTTCGATTGGGATCTGCGGGTATAAAAAGATGTTTTTAGATTGTTCACGGAAGTGCGGTTTTAAAAACAGGCTTTTCTTCGCGATCCTTCAAATCTATAAAGGAGTATGACATTCGATTTAGACTCGTCATGGCCGTTGACTGGGTCTACAGTTTTTTAGGTTGGGTGATCTCCTTGTCCGCCGAAGTTGCGGCGAAGGAGGAACCCGGTGAAAGTGGAAACCATTAAAAGGGGGGACGTGCCATGAAAAACGGTATTAGAGGGTTAATAATCCTAACGGCTTTTTCAGCCGGTGTTCAGAGCGCCTTGGCGGTGTGGAAAACGGAAATATGCCCGGACGGACGGATTGTAGCCCTTGCCCCCGGAGGAACCGGATATTGCGGAGCGGACGGCCGATCGGTGTCCGTCCCCGATGGCTGGAAAATGGAAAAGGGCGTGGATTCGCGTCTTATTGCCGTTCCGCCAGAGGGAAGTTTCAAGGCCGGAAGTGACGCCCGGGCGATTCCCATTCCAAAAGGATGGAGCTTTAAAATCGGAAAAGACGGTCGCGGTGTTGCAATCCCGCCTGGAGGCAAGACGGTTCAAGGGGGGGATAAACGCATGATTGCCGTCCCGGAAGGCTGGACGAACGTCGAAGGAGCCGACAAGCGCGCCACCGCTATTCCGCCGGATGGAACAATGGAAACAGGCACCGACGGCCGCATAATTGCCGTTCCGAAAGGCTGGACCACCACTGCGGGTACGGATGGCCGCAAGGTGGCGATTCCTCCGGGCGGAGATTTTATTATGGGGGGTGATAAATTCGCGACGGTGCTTCCACCGGACAACTTCGATGTAACAGATTATGTGACTCGCTACTGCATACTTACGCCCCAAACGGATACACCGATAGAAGAAGCAAAAGAAGCAGCGGATACTTCTTCAGAAACAGAGTAAAAGCCTCGCGGTGGGCCTGATCTGGTTTCCAAATATTGGAGATCGTCAGGCCCGCAGGGTTTCAGCCGTTCGGTATTTTAAGAGGCTCGCGACCAATAAATTCCGGTTCTTTGCGCCTCCGCGCCTTGAGCGACCAAAGGGAGCGGTCGAGAGAATGAGATTATTTAAGTTAACGTCATAGGACTCGTTCCTTCCGTTTGATTTTCGAGGGGTTTTGAAAAAATAGTTGAGAATTTTTTTTTGGCCCTGAAAACCAGCTCTGCGA
>JBAWXO010000368.1:0-2503 GCA_037144035.1 Kiritimatiellales bacterium | reverse complement strand
CCGGGTTAAACATTATGGAACGATATTCCCATCGCAGAGCTGGTTTTCGGGGCCAAAAAAATTTTCTCAACTATTTTTTCAAAATTAAGGTATTGTGGGGTCTATAGTAGCGCTTCGACCGGCGTTTACACGTATACAGTCTATAAATTTTTAAATGATCTACGGTATTTGGAAGGGGTCTGATTGACTGCCGTGCGAAACTGGCGGGTGAAATAGTTGCTGTCGTTAAAGCCGGTTTCGAGGGCAATTTCAGTAATGGACAGGTCGGTGCTCCTTAATAGTCCCATGGCTTTTTGAATGCGCAGGCGGACGAGATACTCGATGGGAGCCTGTCCGGTGGCTTTATGGAAAACGCGCATCAGATTGCTGCGTGACATGCGGGCGGTTTGCAACAGATCCTCGAGTTTCCAATTTTTGGAAAAATCATTTTCCAGCGCACCGATCACGTGGCCGACGCGGAGCAAAGCGCGAGCTTCCACTGTTGTGTCGGCGGATGTGTAAGCGCGCGAAAGGTAGACGATGATCTCGGTCAGCTTGGCGCGCAACGCCGCCTCGTATCCGGCCGATTTTTCGGCGCATTCCTTTTCCATTTCAGCGGCGAGCTGTTCCGCATGGGCGAGTGCAATGCGTTTCAGATGCAGCCGGCTTTCGAAGCGGTGCTGCCGGCGATAGGCCGGCTCAAGAATGAACAGGGCGCAATACCCGGGCAGTTTGCGCAGTTCATTCTCCGGCAGACTGATCTTTTCCGGATCGTACATGATGTTGATCAGGTCGAGATTTTTTCGGTCGTGGAAGTAATGCCGCTGCCGTCCCTGCAATAGAAAAACATCCCCGGCGGTCACAAGGAAATCTCTCCCCTCCAGCCAGTGCAGAGCGGTTCCCTGCGTGACGATCACCAGCTCGCAAAAGTCATGGTGATGCTCAACTTCGGTTAAATCGTGCGGGTGAGACGGGGCATGCACCAAACCGGTTCGTACGTAGCGAACCGCCAGCGGGAATCCGGCTGGATCAAAATAATAAGCTCCCTCTGCGAGTTTTGATTTCATAGACGTGGGAATATCGTGCTAAAAATTGGGACAATATTCAAGGCGGAGTTTTCTGATGTTTGGGAAACTGCACCATCGAATTTTAGCGGAGAGCATCAAGATGGAATATTTGCTAGGAATAGATGTGGGCAGTTCGTCGGTAAAGGCTTCGTTGCTAGAGGCTTCATCCGGTCGTTGCGCCGGCAGTTCCTTTTATCCAAGAACCGAGCAGAAAATTTTAGCGCCGCAGCCGGGTTTTGCCGAGCAGGATCCGCAGTGCTGGTACGATTGTGCGAAAGATGCCGTCCGCGACACGATGAAACAGACGGGCGCCCAGACGGAAGAAGTCAAAGCTATCGGCATCGCCTATCAGATGCACGGGCTCGTTTGCGTCGACAAAAATAAAAATGTACTGCGCCCGGCGATCATCTGGTGCGACAGCCGCGCCGTGCCGTACGGCAAAGCCGCCTTCGAGGCGATCGGCGCGGAAAAATGTCTTGGCCATTTGATGAATTCGCCAGGCAACTTTACTGCCGCCAAGTTGGCGTGGGTCAAAAAAAACGAACCGGCTCTCTATGCGAAAACCGATAAGATCATGCTCCCCGGCGACTGGCTGGCGATGAAGCTGACCGGTGAAGTCCGCACAACGGTGTCCGGACTTTCTGAAGGCATTTTCTGGGATTTTAAAACCGAAAAACCGGCCAGGCTGGTGCTCGACCAGTTTGGATTTGCGCCGACTTTGCTGCCCGACCTTGTTCCAACTTTCGGAAATCAGGGCGGGTTGACTGCCGCAGCGGCGGCGGAGTTCGGTCTCAAAGCCGGAACGCCGGTTTCCTATCGCGGCGGCGATCAGCCAAACAATGCCCTTTCACTGAATGTTTTAAATCCCGGCGAAATCGCCGCGACCGCCGGAACCTCCGGCGTGGTTTATGGCGTGACGAACAAAAAGAAATTTGATCCGCAGTCGCGGGTCAATACCTTCGCGCACATCAACCACACCGCCGCCGATCCGCGCCTCGGCGTGCTACTTTGCATTAACGGTACCGGTATCCTCAAAGCGTGGGTCAAACGGCTGCTAGGCGATGTTTCCTACGACGAAATAAATGCGCTGGCTGAAGCGGCGCCGGTCGGGAGCGGCGGGCTGACGATTTTACCGTTTGGCAACGGTGCGGAACGGATGCTTGGCAACCGTAACATCGGCGCGCAGATTGCCGGACTCGATTTCAACCGGCATACCCGTGAGCATCTCTGCCGCGCCCTGCAGGAAGGCGTCGTTTTCTCGTTTATGTACGGCATGGAGGTCATGAAAGAGACCGGCATCGAAATAAAAACCATCCGCGCCGGATTTGCCAATATGTTTATGAGCGATGTGTTTTGCGAAACGCTGGCGGGTGTCAGCGGCGCGACGATTGAGCTGTACGAAACGGACGGATCACTGGGGGCCGCGCGCGGCGCGGGGGTCGGTGCCGGAATTTACG